>CAZOJA010000131.1:0-6859 GCA_964579955.1 uncultured Veillonellaceae bacterium
CCAGCGAACTTTTGCCGGTACCGCCTTTACCGGATGCAACCAGCCAAACCCTGTTCATGTTTCGCCTCACAACGCTGTGCCCGGAAGCGGTTTACGCACTGCTTCCGTAGTCACCGGCCTGAGATTGAACGCAGTTTCGAGAATTTTGCGGGCAATCGGTCCGGCAGAAGTCGAACCATAACCGCCTTGTTCAATGATGACGGCCACCGTAATCCGTGGATCGTTAAACGGTCCGTAAGCGACAAACCAACCGTGATCATCGCCATGGGGATTTTCCGTCGTACCGGTCTTGCCTGCCACAGGTACCGGGAAATTGGCAAAAACACCGGCGCCGGTTCCACCGGCTTCCGAAACGCCGCGCAATCCATCACGCACCAGTTTCAGCGTAGCCGGACTGATTTCGACCCGTCCCAGTTCTTCCGGTTTGGTCACACTGACCACTTCGCCTTTGGCGGACAATACCTTCCCCACGACATGAGGCCGCCAACGGATGCCCCCATTGGCAATCTCGCTCATCAGCACCGCCATCTGCAACGGTGTTGCCAGGTGAAAGCCCTGGCCGATCGCTGCGTCGAATGTTTCCGCCAGATACCAGTCTTCCTTGAACACTTTCTCCTTGTAAGCCCGGTTCGCCACCAAACCGTCAGACTCGCCAGGCAAGTCAATGCCGGTGAACGAACCCAAGCCAAACAGGCGAGCGTATCGCTCGAGCGCATCAATGCCCAACCGGTTGCCCAGTTCATAAAAATAGACATTATCCGACATCGACAAGGCCTGATGAAAATTGATCCAACCGAGCGCTTCGCCGGCCGCATTCCCCTTGGGAACCAACCAATGTTGACCGGAGTCGAAAATCAGCTCTCCAGCTGTAACTTTCTTGAGTTCCAGCGCGGCAACGCCAGTGACGATCTTGAACGTCGACCCTGGCGGATATTCCCCCGCAATCGCCCGATTATCCATCGGGTGAAACGGATTCTCGTTGATTTCTTTCCAGTTCTTGGTCGAAATGCCGCCGATAAAATGATTGGGGTCAAATGCCGGTCGACTGGCCATTGCCAAAACTTCGCCCGTTTTGGGGTTCAACACCACTACCGCGCCGGCCTGGGCCTTGCGGTGGCGGGTTTGGGTCTGCAGATAGCGCAATTGTTCGTCCAGCGCATCTTCCGCCGCCTTCTGCAACCGATAGTCGACAGTAAGCACCAGATTGTTGCCGGGAACCGGATCCTTCTTCGCCAACACCTGCACCATCCGGCCGGCAACATCGACTTCAATCTGGCTGCCGCCGTCAATCCCCTTTAACTGTCGGTCATAACGACGCTCCAAGCCGGACTGGCCGATCAGATCGCCGGCCCGATAGCCCTGACTGCCGAGCGAAGCCAGTTCCGCTTCCGAAATTTCACTGACATAGCCGAACATATGCACACCAAGCTTATTGTGACTGTAGCTGCGCACCGGCAAGACCTCGACAACAACGCCGGGAAGTTCGGCCTTCATTTCTTCGATTTTGGCCACGATATCCTGACTGACATCAATTTTCAACCGCACTGGTTCAAACGAACTCTTGCTTTTGGCCAAGCGGTCGGCAATCTCCTTTGCATCCATACCGAGAATTGCCGCGGTTTTCATCACTACTGCCTGTGATACCGCTTTGTTCCCCGGCAGAATCGAGACCGCAAAGCCGGGACGACTGGTGACCATCATTACCCCATTACGATCATAAAAATCGCCTCTCGGCGCCACCACATTAACGTTTCTGGTACGGTTCCCTTCAGCTAGGCGCTGGTATTCCTGCCCCTTGACCAGTTGAAGATACCCCAGTCGACTGACCAGCGCGGCAAAGATCAGCACAATCATCAATGTAAGGATATTCAAGCGTTGATCCATATTCTTAATTCGCACTTTCACTACGCAACAAGCCTCATCATTTTTTCACCTGACGGCGCATCAGCCAGCCAAGCAGGAAGTGAACCGGTACTGCCAATAGAATATGATAGGCGATCGCAGGCAGCAGTTGCAAAAGTAAAGCAGCAATCTGGCGCTCCTGTCCATAGGCCAGCAAGAACGCCACCGCCACGACGGCAGCGCCGATCGTTGCGGCTGCAACCGCTACCAGAGGGAGCAAAAGACTGCCCTGATTGACTTTTCGCTCATAGAGACCCACCAAAAAACCCAGTAGCATTTTTGACACTACATTGAAACCGAATGGACCGACAGACAGCAAGTCTTGCAACAGGCCGCCGAAAACCCCGCATACTAGGCCAGTCTCACGGCCTAGCGACAACGCTGCCACAACAACCACAACCAATACCAGATCCGGCCGGATTCCCCCGATAGCCAAAACAGGGATCAATGTGGACTGTAACGAGACGGCGATCATCATAATGACAAATAACGCCAGTGTCCTCATGGCGTTGCGGGAGTCCGTTCGGCCGTAATAACAAACACTTCCTCCAGCCTGGAAAAATCGACAGCAGCCCGGATCAGGGCATACTTCAGCAAACCGCCTTCGTCGTCCAACACATCAACCACTTCGCCGATCAGCAATCCCTTGGGATATATTCCGCCTAAACCCGAAGTCATAATTTTGTCGCCCTTGATGACATCACCGTCACGGGTCAGGTTTTTCAACCGCAAACTGGAAAACTGGGCCGGATTTCCTTCTACAACACCGACTGCCCGCGACTGCGGCCGCTGAACCATCGCGGACGCTGAAGATCCACTATCCAGCAACAGACGAACTTTCGCCGTTCCACTATAAGTTTCCATCACATGCCCGACCAGTCCCTGCGTCGAGACAACCGGCATATTCACTCGCAAACCATCTTGCGTACCTTTGTTGATCATGATGCTATAACTGAATGTCCCAGGATCCCTGCCAATGACAGTTGCCGCCTTCATTTGAAACGATACCGCTTTGCCACGAAACTCCAGCATTGCCTGCAAACGTTCATTTTCAGCAGCTTTCTCCGTCAGTTGAAACACCACTTGCCGCAATTCTTGATTTTCGGCTCGCAACGCCTGATTTTCACGAAAAACAGTCGCCACATCGCGGGTAAAATCACCGCCATGGCGGAATAGGTTGGCCAGCCCGGAAAATACGTAATCAAACGGCATCATGACCGTAGCCGCCAAGTTAGCCATCAACGGATAACGGGTCTGCACCCGCGCCGCCGAAACCGCCAGCAAAAAAACGGTAATAAAGGCCACGCAGAGTACGACCGTTTTTTTGTCAAACCAGCGCACAATGCTGTTCTCCTTTTAATTTTTATTAGTCAATTAATTCTTCTGACCTAGTTGCTCTTTTTAATCGTCATCGTGACGCGTTTCATCGTTTCCAGATCCTCTGCCACAATCCCGGTGCCTTTGGCCACGCAGTCCAACGCATCCTCAGCCACGATGACCGGCATGCCGGTTTCTTTGGTCAGCAGTTTGTCCAACCGGCGCAGCTGCGACCCTCCCCCGGTCATTACGATCCCACGATCCATAATATCAGCGGACAATTCGGGCGGTGTCTTTTCCAGCGTCACTTTGACAGCGTCCACAATCGCGCTGACAGGTTCCGACAGGGCCAGCTCGATTTCACGCACCGATACCGGCAATGTTTTTGGCAGTCCCGTCACCAGGTCACGGCCACGGATATCCATCGTCTCCTCTTCAGGCGCCGGCATGGCAGATCCGATGCTCATCTTGACGATCTCGGCGGTCCGTTCGCCAATCAGCAGATTATATGTGCGTTTCATGTATTGAATGATCGCTTCATCCAGTTCATCGCCGCCAATCCGGATCGACCGGCTCGAGACGATTCCGCCGAGCGAAATCACCGCGACTTCGGTTGTCCCGCCGCCGATGTCGACCACCATATTGCCGGTCGGATCATGCACCGGCAGCCCGGCGCCAATCGCCGCTGCCATCGGTTCCTCGATCAGAAATGCTTCCCGGGCCCCCGCCTGAATGGTCGCGTCGATGACCGCCCGGCGTTCCACTTCGGTCACGCCGGAAGGTACGCCGACTACGACCCTTGGCCGGAAAAACGAAAAACCGCCGGTTGCTTTCTGGATAAAGTACTTCAGCATGGCCTGCGTTGTGTCAAAATCAGCGATTACACCGTCTTTCAGCGGGCGAATCGCCACAATGTTGCCGGGAGTGCGGCCCAACATCTTTTTGGCTTCCTCGCCTACGGCAAGGATTTCACCGGTATCCTTTTGAATTGCTACCACCGACGGCTCACGCAGGACAATCCCCCGACCACGCATCGAGACCAGGGTGTTTGCCGTACCTAAATCAATTCCCATATCCTTGGAGAACGAATCAAAAAACTTCATGGTTATTGTCAACCTCCTACAGAATCCCTTTTTCTTTCAGACTGATATATCTTCCATCGCCGAGAATCAAGTGATCCAATACCGGAATATCCAACAAGGTTCCCGCCTCGACCAGCTTGCGCGTCAAAGCAACGTCTTCGGGACTGGGCGTCGGATCGCCGCTGGGATGGTTATGGGCCAGGATCACCGAAGCCGCCCGGTAATTGATTGCCTCACGGAATAATTCACGTGGGTGAACGACCGAGGCATTCAAGCTGCCGACAGATATGACGGCTGTCTTAAGTACATGGTTCTTGGTCGACAGCAGAACCGCCAGAAAGTGTTCACGCGTTTCATAGCGAAAACGCGGCAACAGCAGCGCCGCCACATCATCAGGCGCCTTGATCGTCATTCGTTGCGCCGGTTCCAGTAGAGCAACCCGACGGCCCAGTTCCACCGCCGCCAGGACAGTAATCGCCTTGGCCTCGCCAATCCCTTTGACCTGTTCCAAATCTTCGGCAGTCGCACTAGCCAGACCCGCCAGTCCAGTCTGCCGTTCCAACAGATGTTCCGCCAGACGCAGCGCTGATTCATCCTGATTGCCGCTACGCAGCAAAATTGCCAGCAACTCTGCATTGCTCATCACCTGCGCGCCGTTTTCCCGCAGTTTTTCGCGCGGTCGCTCGTCGTTCGGCAATTCCTTGATCATCAGCGGTCGCCGTGGTTCCGATTCCAGCTGAGCCTTCATGGCAGCAGCACTCCCAGTTCATTCAGCTGGCTGGACAATAGCTGCAATGGCAACCCTACGACATTATAATAACAACCGTCAATCTGTTTGACGAGCACCGCCCCCAAGCCTTGAATCGCATAGGCGCCAGCCTTGCCCAGCGGTTCGCCGGAAGCAGCATAGCGTTCAATTTGTTGCGTCGACAGCTCGGTCATGGTCACTTTTGTTTCAATAGCTGAGATAAAAACCCGCGCGGGCGATATCACGACCAGTCCTGACCAAACACTATGGGTTTTGCCAGATAACTGCCGCAACATCCGAATGGCGTCCGCGGTATCATTCGGTTTGCCAAAGATGGTATCCGACAGCGCAACCACCGTGTCGGCGCTGATTACGACATCTTCCGGGCTGACCCGGGTCGCTACTGCTTTTGCTTTGATAAGCGCACAGTGCTTCACATAGGCTTCCGGTTTCAGGCCGATCATGTTCGATTCGTCCGATTCGCTAGGTATTACCCGAAAACTGAGGCCGATTTGTTTCATTAATTGTTCACGCCGCGGTGATGCGGATGCCAAAATGATTTCCGTAATCAAGACCCCCTAAAATCGCCGGAACAGGAACAGGGCCAATGCAATCCCCACCACACTGATCAGGTTCGGTTGCAGCACAAAACCCAATTTAATTTGCATAACAAACAGGTTGATACTGGCCGGCGCCATATCAAAAATCGTATATTTTTTCACCAGATAAGGGGAAATATCAGCTAAAGCCGCGCTGCTTGCAATCATTTCGCCCAGCAATCCACCCAGCAAGGCTCCTGTCAACAAAAACAGCAATAGCACCAGGACCCCTTTGGTCTTATCTCCCCGCAATTTGTCTCCCTCCTGCACATACCGACGTACTTCTTAAAAATATAACATTCGCTGCGCAACAGAAAAAGTCCTTGCCGCCACAAGGACCTGCCGGTATCATTTTACACCATAAAACAACCTCACAGCAAGGAAAAGGCGGAGGTTTATTTCTCTGGCAAAAAGGCCGGGGAAAATCCCCGGCCTTTCATGATTCACTATGAAAATTCGCTTCAATCGGTTTACAGGCCGAGGATACCGAAGAACAGCCAGCAAACCAAGGCGCCGACGACGGACATCGACAGGCCCCAGATCAGCAGATTGCGGAACAGTTTCGCCTTGTCTTCATGATCACCGGCGCAAGCGATGCAGAGCGCGCCGAGAGTCGACAACGGCGAAGAGTCAACCAGGTGAGCACCGACGTTGATCGAGGAAATCAGAGCAACCGGATTGCCGCCGCCAATTTCCTTAATCAGGCCAGGTACCATCGGCAGGAACATCGGCATAACCACGCCGGACGAACTGGAGTAAGCCGAGATGACACCCGTAATCAAACCCAGCCAGGCATTGACTGTAACCGGGTTGGAAATCGCACCGATGATTTTGACCAGCGCGTTCAGTCCGCCGGCTTTATCCATAACTTCGACCAATACGGTGACGCCGCAAACCATCATGATGACGCCCCATGGCATAACTTTGATGGCTTTTTTGCTGTCGCCGGATCCGGTGAGCATCAGTACGCAGGAGAGCATAAAAGCAATAGAACCAACATTGGCAAGCATATTCAGAATCGGCTTGGGAATCGCCGCTTTCATTCCCGGCAGGCCCGGCAGCACTACCAATGCAATCAGCAGGCCAACCATACCTAATGTCAGCAGTTGATGCTTGTCAAACGGTTCCGGTTTCGGCGCCAATTCTTCGATGTCAATGGTGGCGCCGCGTTGCTTCTGGATCCAGGCCCAGCCGCCAAGGACAAAGAAACC
>CAZOJA010000132.1:0-6816 GCA_964579955.1 uncultured Veillonellaceae bacterium
CAGTCGTAACTCGTCCATTAAAGATGTCATCAAGATAAGCAAGCCGCTCTGATGACTTATCAAGAATCGTGACCCGAGCACCCATGCCTATAGCCATCTTAGCGGCATTTGTTCCAACAATACCGCCACCGATGATGACGACTTGAGCCGATTCTACGCCAGGCACTCCACCGAGCAGAACGCCTTTTCCTCCGTAAGGTTTTTCGAGGAATTGCGCACCAACTTGAACTGACATTCGGCCTGCTACTTCACTCATCGGAACAAGTAGCGGCAAAGAGCGACCCACTTCAATGGTTTCATAGGCGATCCCTACAACTTTTTTGTTAAGCAGCGCCTTGGTCAGTTCCGGTTCGGGTGCCAAGTGGAGGTAGGTGAAAAGTATTTGTCCCTCATGGAACAGGTCATATTCTGGTGTGATTGGTTCCTTGACTTTAATAATCATTTCAGACGTATCGAAAATTTCTTTTTTGTCCTTTATGATTTTAGCTCCCGCTTGAGTATAATTTTCATTGGAAAATCCACTGCCAACTCCTGCATTATCTTCTACTAATACCTTATGTCCAGCTTTACTTAGGGCATCTACTCCTGCAGGTGTTAAGCCTACCCGATTCTCATTGTTTTTGATTTCTTTTACTACTCCAGTAATCATTCTAATCTCTCCTACCTTTTATTAATTGTGAAACTGCGAAGTTGCGGCGGCAATTTTCACTACTTCAGTGATATCGCTCGCCCCGAACATCAAGCGTATTTCGGAAAATACCAGGGAAAACTAGGACGTTATTAACCCGAATGGGGAAATCGCTTCGACCAGTGCTCATGACTTTCACTCCGGCTTTTTTTGCTTCATACGGCAGAAATACCGGCTCCGGATTGGCCATGGCGAATATCACTAGATTGAAAGCCATGGTGCGAACCATTTCCGCCGTTAATACACCAGAAATACATCTCCGCCTTTTATCACTTCCGCAAGAGTACCTGTCTTCTTTCAAGGTTGGATATCTCGAAAATAAGCATTTTTCTCCTCGTTTAGACCAGGCCGACCAGAGTATACTGCGCCTTTGGTATCAGCTTCTTTTCCTATACCGGTTGAACGCTTTCAAATCGTCTGATTAAAGTGATTGCCCATATCCATTCACAATAACCTCAATTTCTCCGGAATGAGGATCAAACATTAACCCATGGATAGGAACATCGCACGGAATTAATGGGTTAGATCGAATTTTGGAAACCACATGTCTAACATTTTCCACCGGGTGATGAAAAAGACCAAGCCATACTTTCAACTCATCGTCAACCATTGAGATTGCATCTTGTGAAATGCCTCTGTCCCGCATTTTGGCTATTAACTCTGACGATGTAACATGAGCCATTCCGCAATCCAGATGGCCGATAACCAAAACTTCGTTAACACCCAACTCAAAGATAGATATAAGCAAGTTGCGAATCGTGGCACTAAAAGGACCGGTTACAGAATTGCCAGCATTTTTAATAACCTTTGCTTCTCCTCGCTTGATGCCGAGGGCTGGTTCTAAAAAATCGACAAGACGAGTATCCATGCAGGTGAGAATAGCAATGCTACGACTAGGAACTTTGCTAACCTTAGAAATCGAAGTATAACTATCTATCTTCGATTGAAAAACAAAGCATTTATTGGCTTCTAAGACTTGGCTCAAAGTATTCATAAAAACCCCTTATACTAACCCATATTTCACAGTCGATCTTATTGATCAACACACCCGCTGATGATTTTATACTGATATCAGCTCTCTTAATCGTTGGCTCAATCGCAATCTAACCGCCCTTCAAGCACAATGATCAAAAATCCGGGGAGGGGTTAAAGCCCCCCCCCAATAAAGTCAGGCCTAAACTTCTAATTAACCATCTTCCGGATTCTTCCCGAAGTGCTGGATACTATTTTTTGACAAACAGAATTGCGTACACGATTAACAAAATTGTTTGCGCGAATGCTACCACGTAACCGTTTTTCAGCATCCATTTCATCTCTTTTAACTCAGCAAAACCCATCATTGCAAACATATTGCCGCCTGGATAAATAAAATTCGTTACCCTTGTTGCTACGATCAAAGTTACAGCCCAGGCAACCATTGATACTTCCTGTCCAACCAGAACATCTTTGAACATGGTGTGCAGCGTCATCATTTCCGCTACGACGTTACCGGATACACCAAACGCACCGAAGAGTCCGGCAACGATTACTGTAGCAGCCGCACCTCCAGCGTTAAGAAGCGGTTCCACCAGCTTGGTGAGGGCCTTAAAGCCGCCTGCCATTTCAACGTAATTAATCAGCGGACTTAATAGGAGAATACCGAAGAAGAGCCAGAGATTCCCTGCCATTCCCTTGACAAACAGTTGAAAGGTATTGTCTAGACTAAGCCGGGCAATTTGTCCGACCAGCAAAGCAAGACCAATCATAATAGCGACTACAAAGCCGGTGCCCGCTTTGATAGAGATGCCGTACACTATTAGGGCGAAGAAGGTAATGAGGAAAACCGCCGCGGCAAATTTTCGTTTTTTGTCAGGGTGAAACGCTTCTACTTGCATGTCTTCGGAGTAGGCGAGAGAATTCTCGGTTTGCCGCTGGATCCGCAAGGCCATGAACCATGTGACAATGATGGTTATTACAGCTACGGGAATTGCGGCACCGAGCAACATGGTTGAGTACGAGAGGCCGGTGATGGCAAGAAGTGTAACCACTGGCGGGGTAAATGGCCCTAAGGTTAACGCTTCCTCACCTACGCCTTGGAACAAGACGCCAACAGTCGCAGGAGTCAGCCTTACCGCTGCCGCAATAGGCACAACGATGGGGGAAATAATCGCCACTCCTCCGGCCATTGTCCCCAGCAGAGCGGTAATAAACATGGTAGCGATCATGATTCCAAACATTGCTCGTTTCTTCGTATTAACACCAATAAGATGCATAATCCCATACACGATGGTATGCGCCACCTTGGTTTCCGACAGCACCATACCGAGTCCTCTTCCGAGCATAATAATAAATCCGACAACCGCAAGGGGAGTTTTGAGTGCACCCATAATTTCATTGCCCATTCCCAAAATTCCTTGATGATTGATTATGCCCCCAAGTATTACACACAAAAGTGTGCCGGGCACCATATCCATGCCCCGGTACATGATGACTATATAAGCGACGAATGGCAATAATCCCAGAAGCCCCCACCATATATTAAAATTTGGCCATACTTCCATAAAAGCCACCCCTCTTTAAATTTACTTCTGCCATTAATAACTGCCACTAGCAAGGTAATTCATCATTTGTTTACTGTCCAAGCCTTTCAATCCCAATTTCTCCAAGGTACGAGCTTCTTTGTAGAAATCGGTGCCACACATTGCGCAACATATCTGAACAAGTGCGGAGGTAGCCTTATGTGGTAAAGCAAGCTGTTCCATAAGCTCTTCGATAGGAATCAGCCCGTAGGGGACGTCCTCGGTAAGATAGCGATGGTTAATCGACGTAGGCATCTTGCTGTGGGCGTAGAATGGCGCGCTTGTAGCTAATTCTCGTAGCGATGAGCCCTTTGCCCCCTGGTAGTTATACCATTTTGCAACCATTTCCCATAATGTTGTCACCTTGAGTCCCGGGATACAATTGAATTGCATTCGCTCAGCTTCTAATACATCTAGAATATTTTGGACGGATTGGCTAAAGCATTCACGATAAAATAATCGGTCCTCCTGGTTATTGATATTGCTGAGATTGGCCATCATCAGGGACGTGTGCATTAAGGTATTAGGGTTGGACAGGCCGGTGGCGAGAACGTTATCATACTTTGTAAATACGGGATATACTTCCTGTAACTGCCTAAAAGCTTCGTCGCTGTTTTCGCTAGGAAAGAAGGCAACGCCGAGATCGTGCTTGTAACCTCTAACCCAAACGGATGAGCCATCTTTTTTGCGGCATGCATACATCATACAGCTAGCCTCAGCGATCCATACCTGCTTATCGCAGCCATTCTGCTTAAGTACTTTTCTGAACATTATGCTTCCCCCGAAATTGGCCGGGCAAAGCGTGATTATCTGATTTTCACGGACGTGCGGTGCGCAAAGTTTGGCGATCGTCTCAAGGGCATTGGAAGGGACAATTACAAAAACGATATCAGATGCTTTCAGCGCCTCTTCGATGTCAAAGGTAATTTTGTGAATTTTAGCAAATCCACCCTTAAGTCCGTTGCTGGGTAAAGTCTCTAGCTCTATACCACCTTTTTCAATTACTTCAGCCAGTCCGTTTCGAAAATCCGGGAGCTCGTACAAAGTAATTTCATGCCCGCGGATGGTTAGATCAGCCGCTGCCGCAAAGCCACCGTTACCTCCGCCGATAATTGTAATTTTCCGTACTTTCACAACAAATTCCCCCTTTATTTCTGCAATTTCTGCAGTTGCTGCAATTGCTGCAGTTAGCCTTGCTATATTGCAAGAATTGTGCCAATAAAAAAAGCCCCGATTTTCGCGGCTAAATCTTTGGAGACCCTTACTTTTGTTCAAAATATGGGAAATTTGTTCGAAAATACGAACACATTTTCAATTGTGTAAATAGCAATCAAACAGAAAAACCGCCGACAAAAGTCGACGGTTTTCTGTATTTCATTTCAGAGAAAGGTCTTTGAGTTTACTGTACAGAGTGGTGCGGCCAATCCCCAGCGACTTTGCCAGTTCGACCATATTCCCGCCATGCTTAGCCAAATAGTACCGCAGTACTTCCCTTTCAGCAGCTTTAACGTCTTTAACATAATCCTCACCAATTATTACGCCTATTTGCCCGCACGCCACACTACTTTTCGGATTATCAAGACACTCAACCAGCAGTTGCTGCAAATAAGGAAAATCGTCAAGCCGCGACCGATCCGCTAATGTTACAAAACGCTCGGTAATGCTTATAAGTTCTCTGATATTTCCCGGATAATGATATTCAAACGTCGGTTTAAGGATGTCGTGAAAGGATTTTTCGATATCCTTAAAAAGCGCTTGGTCAAATCGACACAAATAGAATCTATAAATTTCCGGAAGATCTTCCTGCCTTTGATTTAATGGTGGAATCGATAATCGGAGAACATTTAGGCGATAATACAAATCATTGCGGAACAAACCCTCGTCAACCATCGCTTTCAAGTCACGATTAGTAGCAACGATAAAGCGGATATCGATCGGAATGGTTTTGTCTCCACCGATCTTAATAATCTCCCGCTCCTGAATCACTCTCAGAATCTTCGACTGAAAACTAGGTGAAATCGAATCGATATCATCTAAAAATATTGTGCCGTGGTGCGCCAGCTCAATTAATCCCTGTTTTCCTTTATTAGTCGCGCCAGTAAATGAGCCGGTTTCGTATCCAAATAACTCACTTTCAATTAATGTGTCCGGAATAGAACTGCAGTTTATGGCCACAAAAGGATATTGCCTGCGACGGCTCAAGTTATGGATGCTTTGTGCGAAGACTTCCTTTCCCGTGCCGGTTTCCGCTGTAATCAGAATGGTCGAATCGTTTAGCGCAAATCGTTTGGCGCGATCTACAGTCTCCCTGATTGCACTGCTTTTGCCGATAATATCTTCAAAGGAGTAGCGCGTCGTAAAGTTTTTACGTTTGATTTCCTGCCTGATGATGGTTTCTAACTCCAATATTTTTGAGATGTTTTCAAAGTTCAAGCAAACGCCCCGGATGCCGTCGCCGATTTTGAGCGGGATCAGGTTCCCCATAATTTGCACATTGTTAAACCACAGGGTAATATTGTTCTCCTGCCCACCTTGGGCGAGCACCCGTTCAACAATGTCGCGGGGCAGGAATTCATTGATACTGCGGCCATATATTTTTTCCTGCGTGGTTTTCAGGATACTCAATGCGGACTTGTTGGCATAGCTGATCATTCCATCATGCGAAGTGGATATGACGCCGTTAATGGTACCGGATAAAATGGTCTTAATCTCGTTGATATACTGCTCCTCGCGCTGACTGTTCTCAGCCATCTGCACGGCGGTTCTGATCGCTTCAATCATACCCTCCTTTCTATAATAGTAGATCCCTTGCATGCCATAATTATGCGCCGCGGCACAAACCATCTTATTGCCGATAACCGTATAAAAACCGCGCTCTTTAAGTAGTTTAACGGTGTTCTCCATGTCATTAACATCATGATATGAGACTTTATTGACTTTAACATTGAGACCGCTTTCCAATGCACTAAAGTCAATATCTTCAGGATATGGCAAGAGAGTACAGGTTTTTGTGTGGTCTTCGATTTGCTTATTGAGCGACAGAAAATCAACAATACCAGGCCGTATGATATAACAGGGAACATTTAGGTATGCCTTTAAAATTTGATAATGCCTAGGACCTATGACTGTAATCTGAGCATTAATTTTTTCCAAATCCTGCGCTACCTTGGGGCAATCAATGTTTTCATTGGCAATAAATAATTCAATAATTTCTACGGACTCAAAAAGCCGCGCTTCTCTAATCTCTCGAATATAGCGCTGGAAGAATTCTGATCCAGCCACCGCAATTTTCATGCAATCCCACACTCCAATCACACACTAATCACAGGCCAATGATTCAATTTTGTTATAAGTATAACACAAAAACACGGATGCCTAAGCACCAAGTGTTCGAAAATTAGAATTTGTGTTCTAAAATAAAAACACCAACATGTATTAGATCTTCATCGGTTACAAATCGGCGAAATATATTTTGCATCGCCTGGTTCATATTGATATATAGCGCCATATTGGGTTCCACTACCATAATCGGCGAACGCCTGGGAATTTCAAAAAGCCGGTTTCCGGTCT
>CAZOJA010000133.1:0-6759 GCA_964579955.1 uncultured Veillonellaceae bacterium
GAAAGCCATGTGGCGATGCTTTTGGACAGGGGTTCGATTCCCCTCGCCTCCACCACCCATACCCACAACCGGAAACTGAAACTCGACTACTATTTTTTCTTGGTATGCGACAATTCGTTTGACGTAAGCCCGGATAAAATCCTTCAGTTCCGGTCCATCTAACTGAATTAGCTGCGACTTAGCAGCCATCACTAACTGTTTCAGATATTCTTCTGAGACAGTTTTTTGTTGTTGCTTCTCTTGCATCTCTCTGATTCGGGCCTCTATCTTCGTTTTCTCCTCTTCAAGCGCATTGAACTTTTTCAGCATCGTTTCGTGTTTGAATCCATTGGCTATGGCTTCAACAATGTGCTCCATTTGCTTTACAACAGCGTCCTGTTCAATCTTGGCGGATGCAAGCTGATGATTCACCTGCTCACACGAACTGGCAATTCGTTGGTTGACCTGCTTCACTACCGAAGCTATGGTCTGTTCGTCAAAAAAAACATCTACCAAAGTATGCATCACATACTCCTCAAGATATTCTTTCCGAACGTCAAGATTCGTGCAGCGATTGGTTCTGTCTTTGTTCGAACACCGGTATGTAATGTAGAGCCGCTTGTTTCTACCAGCAAACACCCGATTCCCTACCATCGAATGGGACAAGCCATTCTTCTGGCATTCACCGCAAACGACTAGGCCGCTTAATAAATAATTTTCCTTGGCTCGATAACTTCCGGGTGCTCTTTTTTTGCCAGTAATTTTTTCCTGAACTGCATCGAATGTTTCTTGTGCTATAATGGCAGGCATGCCGCCGGGAATTCTCATGATAGCTTCTGTCGACTTTGCCTTCCGGTTATTCCGCTTACCAGCGACATCTTTTGCTGCAGCCCGATTAAAAATATAAACGCCGGAATACTTTTCATTGATAAGAATGTCATGGATCGAGTTTTTTCCAAAAGGCTTGCCCAGCTTTGTCTTATAACCCGCAGCATTGAGTTCGCGCATGAGGGTATCATAGCCAGCGCCTGCAGTGTAACGTTCAAAAATCAACTTGACAGCTTCTGCTTCGCGTTGATTGACGACGTACTTTTTTGTCGCAGGGTCAACATCATAACCGAGCGGTGGTTTGCCGCCAGTATGCTTGCAGTTATGAGCATTTTCCAGCATGCCTTTCATGACTTCACGGGAAAGGTTCGCGGAATAATATTGTGCGTAGGCTTCATATATCCCTTCCATCATGATTGATTCAGGGCTGCCGTCCAATGGCTCACAAACACTTTTTAGCTTGACTCCTGCTTTTTTCAACTCACGCTTGTAAATCGCCGAATCAACTTTATCTCGGCTGAAACGGTCAAACTTATGCACGATCAATACTGCAAATTTTCCACTCTTCGCATCCTGAATCA
Organism: uncultured Veillonellaceae bacterium; assembly: GCA_964579955.1. Lineage (GTDB taxonomy): Bacteria > Bacillota > Negativicutes > UBA1444 > UBA1444 > UBA1444. The sequence continues at coordinate 1,389 of CAZOJA010000133.1, forward strand.
CGCGTTGAAATTCAGGACGTTTGTCATTCGTTCCAGTTTTGGCGTGGTCAGCATATATTTCGATAATGTTATATCCCTGCTGCTCTGCATAGCGACGACAGGCTCTGACTTGTGCATCAATCGATTCTTCTCGCTGATTATCGGACGAAAACCGTGCATAGATGACAGCTGTTTCATTGTTGTTCACGATACAAATACCTCTGCAGCCTCATCCATGGCATTTTCGCATATCCGGGCCAACAGGTTCACGTATGGCTCCAAGCCAGCTCCGCAACTTATTGCTGTTTCGCCAGAGTTTTCGATTACCATGACTACTTTATCTTGCTTGGCATAATTTTTTGCCCGCAGATTTAGTCGGTCGATGGTCACGGTTACACAAACTGTATCTCCTGACTCCATGGTCCGTTTGTTGATCGATGATTGCTTGTCGTTAATATGTTGCTGCGGCGATTTCTCCGGTGTCAAATAGAATCTCTCCTTTTAATATTGCTGGGTTAACCTGCAGTCAGTTCTTCCTTGTCTTCGTCATCTTGTTCTTCTTTGGAACTCGCGGCAATCCGACCCGTGATGTACCTGGCGATTTTTTCTTCAAACGGGCCTCGCAGCTTGGCGGCTTGCACCATCGCCTCGTCCTGCTGCTCAAAGTAAGCTTCGACAATCTTTTTCATGCCGGGATAAACACCGCCGAATGACTGGACTATCGCCAAAAGGGCCAGTCCTTGCGTTGGATTCAGGTGAGTCTTCTCGGTTTCCCAGTTGTTCACCGTCTGGCGGGATACGCCCAGTGTCGATGCGAGATCCTTTTGGCTCAGTTTTGCCGCCTTGCGCAGGACTGGCAAACTTTGCTGTAGTGCTCGCAACATCGCATCATCTTTTTCCCCTCGGGTGTTGCCCATGATCATTCACCTCCTTCCGTCCTGTTAAGCTTATCACAAACATATTCATTATGTCAAATGGTTGTACTTTTTGTTTGCGAAACTCAACAGGACGGAGGTGTTTTTCTTTACATGGCGAGCAACATGTTGATGAAGGAACTCGCTTCCAGCTTGGTCAGATCGCTGCCACGAGCGTGGCCGATCTGCTTCATGAGCAGCGATTCAACTTGATCCGGCGTTAATTTCTTCTTGGCAACCAGTGCAAGGATCATGTTTTTCTGTTTCGGACTCATGGGCGCGGTTCCGGTCGATGAACGTGATGGGTAACTCTGTTTTGACTGCACCCGGTTTTCTTGCCGCGAAGATGATTCACGCGGTAAGTCTGCATCATTTCTAACTGCCTGCATTGATTCCTGCGTCGACCGGCTCCCTTGCGCCAGTTCCGCCATTAGCCCCGCGATAGGTTGCAAGAACATTCCGGCCTGTTGGGCTGGCAGATTGATCGTTATGGTGAAGCTGACCAGTTGCTTGTTGTCAATCGGCGCAAAAGCCGCTGGCGATTCTTCTACCTTATCAGATGGTTCTGCCGGGAACGCCTGGACCTTTGCGGCAAGTGCTTGTTTGAGTAAGTTGACATCCATCATTATTTGCGGGACGACAATCTCCTTGCCGTCCCTGCCTCCTTTATGTATAATTTTATTGAATATGTTTTCCCGAGACGGCGAACCGGCGGCTAGATGCAGTAGTGGTGTACTGCTCCAGCAGTGCCGGTTGCTCTTTTTTTAGTCGGGCCGAGTCCAGACGGCTGGTCGTCACGGTTTTCCATGAGATTGCCTGCCCCTTTGGCGTTACGGCGCGTTCATGGTCCTGCAGCAGCAGCTTCAGTTCGTTCTCGGCAAGCCTGCGACGATCTGCCGCCAGGTCTTCCTCGTTCTTTGCGCTGAGCCAATTCAAAACCAGCTCATCAGCCCTTTCCGGCAGAATCAGCGGCACCGCATTTTCGGACACCGGGAACAGTTTGGACAGAAAGTCGGCTGTCGCTTCGCTGCCATCTGGATCAGGCGGAATCTTTGCGACGACATGGTTCCAGAACTCAGTCGCAAGACGGTGAATGTCGCGGATCATATCGTCGTCGCGTTCCATTTCGGCGATGACCAGTTTCTGCCCGCCGAGCAGGCAGGCAAACACGCAATGCCTGAGGTCAAGCACCGACATGTAATGCTGACCCTGCAGATAGTATTCCGGCGGCACTTGCCCGCCAGACCATTCGCTTTCCTTATAGGAACTCGCTGTTTTGATTTCGACAACCGCAAGTCCTTTCTCGGGAATCTGCGCCAGACCGTCAACATTGGCGGATAGAAAAGGAATTGTGCGGTGCCGGTACATTGCAACCGGCTTCTGGATTGTCCAGCCAGTGCGTTCGGCCAGTTCCGCCCGCACAACCTCTTCCAGCAGGATTCCCCAGCGGCAGGCTTCCGGCGTTTCTTGCCTGGGCAATGGCAAGCCGACTTTTTCCGCCCAGACTTCCATCGGGCTGCGCCAACGGTTAAGGCCCAGAGCGGCGGAAATGTCACTGCCGCCGAGGGACTGCCTACGCAGTTCAAGCCACTGCGTCCGCGACAATTTGCGAACGTCTTCTGCAACAATGCCGCAATTGATTGATGTGTTTTTCATGGAAATTCCTCCAGTTTTTTGGATTTAAGCTGATTTGGCTTCGATAGGCGGGGCAATGCTGGTTGACGTTTCTTCGGCTGCCGACAACGCCAAGATGCGGTTGACGACTTGTTCCACCTCGGTCAATGTGCCCAAGATAAACTGCAGCACGGCCTTATCGTCTTTGCCTTTGGCATATCTCGCCATATAACGGTAGGCCGAATTCTCGTAGCCGCTGACGCCTTGCATCTGGCAAAGCACAGCCGCCGTCATTTCGGCGACCACTTCAGCCCGTGCCAATTCTCCTTTGCGAATCGGCGCAAACGAGTTATGAACGGCATGGGCCAGCTCATGATAGAACACGAAGGCATCCTGTGACTTCAGGACGATCTGCTGCCGTCCCGGCTGGTAATAGCCCAGGTCGTTGCCGGAGAACGGGGTGTATCGGACGTTGATCCCCAGCTTTTTGGCAACCGGCCAGAGCGGCGGCAGTTCAGGCGGTGCATAGTGATACTCAGGCAGCGGCTTACCGTCCGTTGCTTCGACGGCAAAGACCGCTATCGGACAGAAGCCGACCAGCTGAAACTCTGGTTCCTTGTCATCCGCAGCCTCCTTCTTGGATCGGCGCAGAATCGGCGCAACAATTTTGATGGACGTTTCGCCCCTTCGAACATGGCGGCCAACATCCAGCCACTGCTTGTAGCCCCTTGCATCAAGGGTGCCGGACAGCACCATCAGAAGACGATTGCCTAGCGACCATTTGTCGCTGGGAACAGTATCGTCGGGATGGCGTCGAATGATTGTGTGTCGCAAGACTTCGCTGAAGTCCTGCCGTTCAAACAGCTCCATCAATTTGTGAATAGTGTCTTTGACAAACTGGGGATTCATCTGCGATCACACTCCTTGCATGAATTGGTTGTAAGACGCCGGATCACTTCTGCAGCGCCTTTTTTGTAAACCGTCACGCATACCAGTTGCTCACCGTCGTACACGGCCCAAAACCGGCCGAACTTTTTCATTGTCATTTGACACGCCTCCTTAATATATGTAGAAACAAAAAGAGCCTGCTCGTCCATGCTGGAACGAAACAGGCTCAAACTGTAGCTGCCGGCTATCCTGTGCCGGTGGAGATCGCGACTTAGCAGTTGGTCTTCGTTTGATCCTCATGTTTCTTTGCCTCCTTGTTGTTTATTGCCATGGTCGCCCGTTGGCAGGGAAGATGACAACCATTTCTCCATCAGTCTGCAACTCGACCCCCGGGGGCTATTTTTCCTGGGTCATTAAACAGTATCCAACCTAGTACCGGGCGGAAAATATTTCAAAAAAATAACGCCTATAGGGCGTTTTACGGATTGAAGATGGAATTGCACGGAAACAATAGGTTCATCCAGAGAAACTATATATGATTATTGAGAAACGGAAAAACGGACCTTTTCGGCGGATTAGCTCGTTATTTAGGTGCCTTGAAAAACCGCGGAAGATGACAACAGCAGGCATCACAGCCGTTGCCGGTGCATTCGGGCTGATGCTGCAAGCCGTCTGCCTGTTGAAGAACGTGAAATGCGCCGGTAACTATACATGGACCACGCTGGCAGCAGGCGGGAAGAGAGGTAATTCTGAATGGAAAAAGAGACCATGTTATATATTCGCCGCCAGAGCGGGTAAAAAAGAGTGAATGTATGAAGACGTTCTTGTTTTATCTACTATAATCTTTTCACATACCGCGAAATATATGATATTATGATTGATAGAGAAGATGACACACAGGAGGCTTCCTCTATGATTCATACCATCGACATCAGCACACAACTGACGTCCTTTGCATACGAAGAGCTCCAGCGGGAACTTGGCGCACCGCCTGACCGCACTTCATGGAGCACAAACGCCTATGCCGCATCTGGTTTGACCAGAGTAACAATTTATCGGATAACGTCGCAGCGCTTCACAGGCTATTTCCTTCGCGTTTCCATGAACCCGCATCATGTCCTGCGCCAGTCCACCGATCCCATGGCTCTATTCGATCCTTCAGACTTCGCGGAACTGATTCCTGCGTTTGATGGCCTCCTACAAAGCATCACCGACGTGTCCCTGCCGTCGCTGCCGTACTGGCTTGCCTACCGGATCGATTATGCTGCTGATGCAGTAATCAACAATTCACCAACCCGGCCTTCAGCGGCCCGCTACATTGATCTGGCGCGGCGCGGCTTTCTGCCTGTCGGCGCCAAGAATCAAACACAGGCAGACTGGATCAGCTTCAAGGCAGGCAACAAGAGCGGAGCTGTCCAGTTGTATCACCGGGGTCCCGCACTGCGGTCACGATTTACCGGACTGGCGGAAGACGTCTATCAACAGGCGGACAGGCTGCTGCGGCTTGAAGTCCAGTGCAAGAAGGGACGACTTGCCAGTCTGGCCCGCAAGCACCGCTTTCCTGACAGAACCCTGCAGCACTTCATGATGGCTCCTCACATCGGCCACGATGAACTGGCCCGGCAATGCCAGCGCATTTTCGGTTCCTTCGGATTCTTTTCTTATCGCAAGGCAGCAGCGCAAATCAATCGTAACGCTGCACTGCAGCGGCGAACCAAGGCTGACATCTTGAATCTGATCAAGGCTGTCGAAGTCGCAGGCGGGATTGTTGCTGCGCAAGAAAAATGGCGACAAGGCACGCCAATCTCGCTGCATTTTGCCAAACAACGGCGTTCTGTGCATTATAGCAACGCGCAGGTCTTCAGGCTGCTGCGCAGACTGGTTCGGATTGGGCAGCATCTGGTGGTGGTTCCCGCCGCTTGGCGGATGGGAGTTGTTGAACATCCGTTCCCGGCCTTAGCAACTCAGTGTTCAGG
>CAZOJA010000134.1:0-6708 GCA_964579955.1 uncultured Veillonellaceae bacterium
AACAAAATTTTGGAGGGTGACAACATGGAAGAGAAACAGTTGTACGAAGGAAAAGCGAAAAAGGTGTTCGCCACGGCGAATCCCGACGAATACCGCGTGTATTTCAAGGACGACGCCACGGCGTTTGACGGGACCAAACGCGGCACCATCATCAACAAAGGCATCATCAACAACAAGGTGTCGGCCTTCTTCTTCAACCTGCTTGCCGAGCACGGCATTCCCCATCACTTTGTCAAAATGATCAGCGACCGCGAGATGATCGTCAAGACGCTGAAGATTCTTCAGGTCGAAGTGGTCGTGCGCAATGTGGCCGCAGGCAGCCTGGCCAAACGGATCGGTTGGGAAGAAGGCACCAAAATGCCGATGCCGGTGCTGGAGCTGTACTACAAGAATGATGAATTGCATGATCCGATGATCAACGAATACCACATTCAGGCGATGGGGCTGGCCACACCGGAGCAGCTCAGCGAAATCAAAGCGTATGCGCTGAAAATCAATGAGATCCTGTCCGCCTACCTGAAAACCAAAAACGTCGAACTAATCGACTTCAAGCTGGAATTCGGCCTGCACAAAGGGCAGGTGCTGCTTGGCGACGAGATCTCGCCGGACACTTGCCGGCTGTGGGACAGCGAGACCAAGCAAAAATTGGACAAGGACCGTTTCCGTCGTGATCTGGGCAATGTGGAAGACGCTTATCGTGAAGTGCTGAAGCGGTTGACCGGCGAGGTCATGTAAACTGATGAACGAGGATAAACTGCATGAAGAATGCGGGATTTTCGGCATCTATGCGCCCGGGGTCGATGTAGCGCTCAACACTTATTGGGGACTGTACGCCCTGCAGCATCGCGGACAGGAAAGCGCCGGCATCTGCGTGGCCAACGGCTATGCGATGGACATCCGGCGCGGCATGGGGCTGGTCAACGAAGTGTTTCGCGATTCCCTGCCGGAAATGCCCGGCCATATCGCGATCGGCCATGTTCGTTATTCCACCACCGGTTCCAGCCTGGCGGCCAATATTCAGCCGCTATTGGTTTCCTACGCCGGCGGTCGTATCGCGATGGCGCACAACGGCAACCTGACCAATGCGCCGCTGCTGCGTAAAAAGCTGGAGCAGGGCGGAAGCGTGTTTCAGACGACGGTCGACAGTGAAGTGATCGTCAACCTGATCGCCCGTTCCAAAAAGAAGAATGTCGAGGACCGGATCGTCGAAAGCCTGAACCAGGTGGAAGGCGCCTATTGCCTGGTGATCATGACCGAGGACCGTTTGATCGGCGTGCGCGACCCGAACGGATTCCGGCCGCTTTGTATCGGACGGATGCCGGACGGCGGCTGGGTGTTCGCCTCGGAATCCTGCGCACTCGACGCGGTCGGTGCGATGATGATCCGCGATGTCGAACCCGGCGAGATGCTGATTGCTGATGGAAAGGAATTGCGTTCACGGCGTCTGGTCGCCGAGAAGCGACCGCCGGCGCTGTGCGTGTTCGAATATATCTATTTTGCCCGTCCGGACAGCGTGATCGACGGACAGAGCGTGCATCTGGCCCGCTTGGCGATGGGGCGGCAGTTGGCGATCGAAAGCGGCCTCAAAGCCGACATCGTGATTTCGGTGCCGGATTCCGGTACGACCGCTGCGCATGGTTTCAGCTCCCAATCCGGGATTCCCTTTGCCGAAGGATTGATAAAAAATCGTTACATTGGGCGGACCTTCATTCAGCCGGAACAGAAAAAACGTGACGCCGGCGTGCGGATCAAACTGAATGCGGTGGCGCCGGCGGTCGCAGGCAAATCCGTCATCATGGTCGACGATTCGATCGTCCGCGGCACGACCAGTGGCCGGATCGTGCGGATGCTGCGCGACGCCGGCGCGAAGAAAATTCATATGTGCGTCAGTTCGCCGCCGATCGTATATCCCTGCTATTATGGCATTGACACCACCGCCCGCAAGGAGCTGATCGCCAGTTCCAAGACGATTGAGCAGATCCGCCGATACATCGGCGCCGATTCCCTATATTACTTGTCGCTGGAAGGCCTGCACAAAGCCGTGACGCAAGTGGCGCTGGGCGGGTTATGCTCGGCCTGCTTCCACGGTGAATATCCGACCGAGGTTGCCTGCGCCAAAGAAATGCAGGGTTCAAAATTTGTCTTTGAAGAACCGGCTTGCGCCATGGGGCAAAAACCGAAAGGGAGGAAACGCCCGTGAACGAGAAACAACCGGAGCAGGGGCTGAGCTATCGTGATGCCGGGGTGGACATCGACGCGGGAAATCGTTCGGTCGACCTGATGAAAGCGCATGTCCGGGCCACCTTCCGCAAGGAAGTGTTGTCGGACATCGGCGGCTTTGGCGGGCTATTCGCCCTGGATATGAAAAAATACGCCGAACCGGTGCTGGTGTCCGGTACGGACGGCGTGGGGACGAAACTGAAACTGGCGTTCATGATGGACCGACACGATACGATCGGTCAGGATGCGGTGGCGATGTGCGTCAACGATATTCTGGTGCAGGGTGCGGAACCACTGTTCTTCCTTGACTATCTGGCCGTCGGCAAGCTGGAACCGGAAAAAGTCGCCAATATCGTCAGCGGCGTGGCAAGGGCCTGCAAAGAGTCCGGTTGTTCCCTGATTGGCGGCGAGACGGCCGAGATGGCCGGTTTTTATCCGGATGGCGAATATGATGTGGCCGGGTTTGCTGTCGGCGTGGCCGAGAAATCCCGTCTGATCACCGGCGAGACGATTGCGTCCGGTGATGTATTGCTCGGTTTGCCTTCGACCGGCGTTCATTCCAACGGGTTCTCGCTGGTGCGCAAGATCTGTTTCGATCATCAGAAATTCACGGTGGATACCCATGTGCCGGAACTCGGCAAGACGCTGGGTGAAGAATTGCTGACACCGACGCGATTGTATCCGAAGGTTTGCCTACCGCTGATCGAAAACTATCAGATCAAGGGAATGGTCCACATTACCGGCGGCGGATTTTACGACAATATTCCCCGGGTGTTGCCGGCAGGCTGCGGCGCGGTGGTCAATACGGAAAACTGGCCGCGTCCGGAAATCTTCTCTTTGTTGCAAAAGTGGGGTCAAGTGGCCTGGCCGGAGATGTACCGGACCTTCAACATGGGGATCGGCATGATCCTGGTCGTTTCTGAGCAGACGGCGCCGCTGGTGCAACGGGCCCTGGCCGAGCAGAACGAGGTCTGTTACCGGATCGGCCGGGTGGTGACCGGCGATCAGACGGTGGAACTGAAAGGAGGCGTGTTTGGTGCGTAAAACGATTCTGGGCGTTCTGGTGTCGGGTCGCGGCAGCAATCTGCAGGCGATTCTCGATGCGATCAACGCAGACCGGCTGTCTGCCAAGATCGGCGTGGTGATCTGCGACAATCCGGATGCCAATGCCCTGCGCAAAGTCGCTGGAACCGGCATCCCTACCGCCGTGATCGAACGCCGGAACTTTGCCGCCAAACAGGACTTTGAAGCGGCGATCATCGCCCAGCTCGACCTACACCACGTCGAACTGGTGGTGCTGGCCGGATTCATGCGGATTCTCAGCCCGCGCTTTATCAACCGGTTCCCGGCGCGGATCATGAATATTCACCCGGCGCTATTGCCGGCCTTCCCAGGCTTGGATGCGCAAAAACAGGCGATAGAGTACGGCGTGAAAGTGTCGGGCGCGACGGTTCATTTTGTCGATGAAGGAATGGATTCCGGTCCGATTATTCTGCAGGAAGCGGTGCCGGTCGAAACAGAGGACACGGTGGCAAGCCTGTCCGAGCGGATCCTGCATCTGGAGCATCGGCTATATGTGCGGGCGATTCGGCTGTATTGCGAAGGCCGGATCAGCATCGACGGCCGGGCGGTTAAGATTTTGCCGCCACGGCAAAAACCAAAGGAAGAAGGCGAGTTGCATTGAAGGCGAAACGGGCGTTGATCAGTGTATCGGACAAGACAGGCGTGGTCGAGTTTGCCAAAGCGTTGACGGCGCTGGGAATCGAGATCGTCTCGACCGGCGGCACGATGCAGACGTTACAACAGGCAGGCATCCCTGTCATCTACATCAGCGATGTCACCGGCTTTCCCGAGATGATGGACGGACGGGTAAAGACTCTGAATCCCTATATCCATGGTGGAATCCTGGCGGTGCGCGACAACCCGGAACATGCGGCGGCACTGCAGGAACATGGAATCTGCCCGATCGACCTGGTGGTCGTCAACTTGTATCCCTTCCGGCAGACAATTGCCAAACCGGGCGTGACCCAGGAGGATGCGGTAGAAAATATCGATATCGGCGGGCCGGCGATGGTTCGCAGCGCGGCGAAAAACTTCCGTTATGTGAGCGTGGTGGTCAACCCGGCCAGATATGACACGGTGCTGAAGGAATTGCAGGAGCAGGGCGAAGTGACGCTCGCGACCCGCATGGCGCTGGTCCGGGAGGCCTTTACCCATACCGCAGAATATGATGCGGCGATTTCCCGCTATTTCTCGCAACAGACCGGCGAAGGCGAGTATCCGTCGACGTTGATTTTGCCTTGGGAAAAACTGCAGGATTTGCGATACGGCGAAAATCCCCATCAGACGGCCGCTTTTTATCGTGACAACGCGGCGACCGGCGGCGTTGCCCATGCCCGCCAACTGGCCGGCAAAGAGCTGTCTTTCAACAACATCGTCGATTTGGAAGCCGCGTATGCGATAGTCGCCGAGTTTACCAAACCGGCGGCAGCCATCATCAAACACACCAACCCCTGCGGCACGGCAACCGCCGAAGACATTGCCACGGCCTACAAACTGGCTTATGAGGCGGATCCGGTCTCTGCATTCGGCGGTATCGTCGCACTGAACCGACCGGTTGACGCTGCGACGGCGCAGCAACTGACGGCGATATTTCTCGAGGCGGTCATCGCGCCGGCTTATGAAACTGCTGCCTTGGATATTCTGGGCGCCAAGAAAAACGTGCGGTTGTTGGAGGCGGCGTTGCCACAGGTTGATGCCAAACAGCGCTACGATATCAAGACGGTATCCGGCGGCATGCTGATCCAGTCGACCGATACGGCCGATGCGCCTTTCACCGAATGGAAAACCGTCAGCAAAAGACTGCCTACGGATGAGGAACTGAAGGAACTGGAACTGGCCTGGAAAGTGGTCAAGCATGTGAAATCGAACGCGATCGTTCTTGCCCGTGCAGGCCGAACCATAGGGGTGGGGGCCGGTCAGATGAACCGGGTCGGTTCGGCGGAAATCGCCCTGAAACAAGCCGGCGAAGCGGCGCGTGGCGCGGTGCTGTCGTCGGATGCCTTCTTTCCGTTCCGCGATACGGTGGATGCGGCCGCCAAGGCCGGCATTACCGCAATCATCCAGCCGGGCGGCTCGATGCGCGATGAGGAGTCGATCGCTGCGGCGGATGAGCACGGCATCGCGATGATTTTTACCGGGATGCGCCATTTCAAACATTAAGCGAACTGGAGGTTACGACATGCGAATCCTGGTCGTGGGCGGCGGCGGACGTGAACATGCTCTGGTGTGGAAACTGGCCCAAAGCCCCCGGGTGACAAAAATATACTGTGCACCGGGCAATCCGGGCATCGCTGCGCAGGCTGAATGTGTGAACATCTCTGCTGACAACGTCAAGGCCCTGTGCGGCTTTGCCTTGGAACATAATATCGATTTGACGGTGATCGGTCCGGAAAAACCGCTGACAGATGGAATCGTCGATTATTTTGCGGCGCGGGGACTGAAGGTGTTCGGCCCCGGCCGGGAAGCGGCGCAGCTGGAAGGGTCAAAGAGTTTTGCCAAGGAACGGATGCAGCGATATGGCGTTCCGACCGCTGACTTTGCGGTGTTTGATTCGGCGTCGGCCGCCAGGGCGTATATCGAAGCCAGAGGAACCGGCATCGTGGTCAAAGCGGATGGACTGGCCGCCGGAAAAGGCGTCGTGGTGGCCGAGACAACAGCGGAAGCGTTGCAGGCGATTGACGAAATCATGTTGAAAAAAGTGCATGGCGATGCTGGTTGCCAGGTCGTTCTGGAAGAACGACTGGTCGGGGAAGAAGCCTCTTTGTTGGCTTTCACCGATGGGTTCACCGTCGTGCCGATGGTGGCGGCGCAGGACCACAAGCGGGTCGGCGATGGCGATACAGGTCCCAATACCGGCGGTATGGGCGCTTATGCGCCGGCGCCGGTGATGACGCCGGAACTGCTGTCCGAAGTGCAACAGACGATTCTGCAACCGATGATCGATGGTCTGCGCAACGAAGGCATCCTTTATCAGGGATGCTTGTATGCCGGCTTGATGATGACGGCGACCGGTCCTAAGGTCATCGAGTTCAACGCCCGGTTCGGCGATCCGGAAACGCAGGTGGTGTTGCCACTGCTCGACGGCGACCTGCTGCCGGTGCTGGAGGCCTGTATTGATGGCACTCTGGCAGAAACCGGGGTTCGCTGGAAAAAGGGGGCCACGGTCTGTGTGGTGCTGGCGGCTGGCGGTTATCCCGGCGAATATCGCAAGGGCGACGCCATCGCCGGATTGGCGGCAGCTGAAGCACAAGGCGCCATGGTGTTTCATGCCGGCACGGCACTGCATGGTGACGCGGTTGTGACCAATGGCGGCCGAGTGCTCGGTGTGACGGCACTGGCTGACGACATTGCCGCAGCTGTGGCCAAGGTGTATCCGGCTGTGGAGCAGATCAAGTTTGCCGGATTGCAATATCGTAAGGATATTGC
>CAZOJA010000135.1:0-6647 GCA_964579955.1 uncultured Veillonellaceae bacterium
GGAATCCTTACCCTGTCAGTCAATACTCCACGCCCCATCTGCCGAAAATTCCCTGTAAAATCGGATGCTTCACCATTTCGCATTCTGTCGCCTCGTCCGCCAGCGCAAGCAAAGCCTGCGGCATATTGCGACCGGTCAGCACCAGTCTGACGTTGGGCAACGCAGTATGCAGCCAATCAATGAAGCGGCTCTGATCAAGCAACCCTTTGTTAATCGCATGGCTCACTTCATCCAGCACCAACAGGTCCCACTCCATCGACTCCGCCGCCTGCACGACAGCTTCAAACGCCTGGTCGACAAACCGGTTTTCCGGCAGTTTATTGGCCCGGAAACAACTGCCGCAACGCCGGCACTCGCCCAGTCCGTCACGAATCTCCGCCATGTGCAGGCATCCGGCGCCGAACTGCCTGATGACCAGACGTCCGGACCAGAACTCGGCTGCCGCCAGTTCTCCGGTATAACCGGTTCCTTTGAGAAACTGCACTACCAGCACACGCTCGCCGCTCCAGGCCGCCAGCGCCGCCCGGCCCATCGCCGCGGTGGTCTTGCCTTTGCCATTGCCTGTGATCACCGTGAGACGGGGCAGCATCCTCACTCCGCCTTCGGTCCGATCATGTATAGCAGCGCGTTGAAAATCGACGCCGCAATCGGGCTGCCGCCCTTGTTTCCCTGTACTGTGATATACGGCGCATTGGATTTTTCGGCCAGCATCGCCTTGGATTCGGCGGCACCGACAAAGCCGACCGGCACGCCGATCACCATCGCCGGCCTGACATTTTCCTCCTGCATCAACCGAAACAATTCGAATAAAGCCGTCGGCGCGTTGCCGACCGCGACGATAGCGCCATCCATTTTATGGCCGAAGGTCCGAAATGCAGCCATCGAACGGGTAATTCCCTGTTCTTTGGCCAACAGGGCGACCGCCGGATCGGCGATCAGGCAGTGCACCTGCCCGCTGTACTGGGCGAGGGTTTTCTTGCTGATGCCGGTGCGGACCATCTCCACATCGCAATACACGTCAGCGCCGCTTCGAATCGCCTTTAGAGCCGATTCCACCGCATCGGGATGGATTTGGACATGGTTGGCGTAATCCGGGTCGCCGGCCGCGTGGATCACCCTGGATACGATCTTGACCTGTTGTTCGTCAAAACCCATCCCTGTCAAATATGGGGCAATCAGAGCCATGCTGCGGCGTTCAATCTCATGCGGATCCTTGATGTAATCCATCATTTCACTTCCTTTTCAAATACTCCAGCAATGCAGGCAACGAATCGAACACCTGCCGCTGCAGCTCAGCCGGCCTTTGCACAACCACGACAATCAGCCCCAGCTCTATCGCTGCGGCGATCTTGGCATCGGTGCCACCAATCGCGCCGCTGTTTTTGGTCACCATCACATCGGTCCCGTAAGCGCGGAACATTTCTCGGTTCAGTTCCTGCGAAAACGGCCCCTGGGCGGCGATAATATCGGCTGGTGAAAATCCATTGGCAATGCAGTCTGCGATCACTTCCGGCTGTGGCAATACCCGAGCGATCAGCCGGCAATCGCTTCCTGCCGCCGCAGCACGAAACATTGGCAACGAATGGCTGCCTGTCGTCAGAAAAACCGTCTTGCCGAGACCGACCGCCATTTCCGCGGCTCGTTGCATATTCGGCGCCAGCACCAGTTTCTCATAGATCGGCAAGGCAGAATCCGGCCGTTCATATCGCAGGCAGGGAATATGCAGATTCTCGGCAACTTGTCGGGCATTGCGAGATACATTGACGGCATAAGGATGGGTTGCGTCGATCATCAGGCGAATCCCGCACCGGACGACAAACTGCTGCAGTTGCTGTTCATCCATCGCGGCAGCCTGCGCCGGTATCCCAGACTGTGTGACAAGTTCACGCCCGTATTCACTGACCACCGAGGCGATGACCTCATATCCGGCTTCACGCAGTCCGGCGGCGATTTCACGGCCGTCCTGCGTACCGGCCAAGACCAGGATCACAGCGTATAACCCCGCGGTGTGATCATGAACCGGCCGGACTGGAAGGTCTGGCTGTTGCCGATGATCACGGTGGTGAACATGTCGATCTTTTCCTCGGTAAACCGGTCCAGCGTCGTAATCACCAGCTCCTGGTCCGGTCTGGACACAGAGCGAACCACGCCGACCGGCGTAGTGGCCTTGCGGTGCTGCAACGCGATTTCCCGCACTTTTTCAATCTGTTCGGTCCGTTTTGTACTTTTCGGGTTGTAGATCGCAATGACAAAGTCTGCTTCCACTGCCGCCCTGACTCGCTTTTCAATCACTTCCCAAGGCGTCATCAAATCACTCATGCTGATCACGGCAAAATCATGCATCAGCGGCGCACCCAATGCCGCCGCCACGGAACCGACCGCACTGACGCCAGGAACAATCCTGACTACCGGTTGCATTGTTTCCGGCAGCTTGACCACCAGTTCCAGCACCAAGCCAGCCATGCCGTATATACCGGGGTCGCCGCTGGAAATCACCGCCACGTTGGCACCGGCTTTCGCCCGTTCGACCGCCGCCTCGCAGCGCTCGACTTCCTGCATCATGCCCGAACCGATGACCTCTTTGCCGGCAATCAGATCCGGCACCAGATCCAGATAGGTGTGGTAACCGGCGACCACTTCCGCCTGTTCCATCGCTTGCCTGGCCTCGATCGTCATGCCTACGCCATGGCCGGGTCCGATTCCCACCACCGAAATTTTACCTCGGCAATTGCCACCGTCACCTTGGGATAGACCGTCTTTGGCAGCAACAGGCTGGATGCCCTGCCGCCCAGTAATGCCGAAGCCTCGCATACATTCCCCACTCCTATTTCTTCTTGTACGAATTTTGAAATATCCAATCGATACACGTCGATCATTTCCTGCAATTCTTCATTGCTATAAAACTGCATCGGCAACTCCATCTGTTGAGCCATCGCCAACAGGCCAATCTCTTCCTGTTTAGCTGCACTCGAGCACATAATCGCGATGCTCTGCTGGCTGCGACCAATCTTTCGGCAAGCCTCTTTGACCGCACTGCCGATCTGGCTGCTGGTGGCGCCTTTGCGACAGCCCACACCGATCGACAGGGTCGGCGGCCGCAAATAGATATGCAGCTGCGGCAAGTACAACTCCTTGTCCGTGATGACCACCGCCGCATCATAGCTGTTTCCATCCTGCAGCTGGTGCATATCGAGCAGTTCCACACCCATTTCTGCGGCAATCCGCATGTATTTGGGCGCCAGTGCCAGGTCCTGGTCGAGAAAGAACGGCACCCGCTCTCCGGCTACGATCGCTGCATTGACCAACTTCAGGTCTTCGAACGGTTCAATCGCCAGTTCCATCTTCACTGCCAACACATCCGGCGCCGCCAGGTGGGCAACATCGGTGGCCGTGGTGATGACAGGCCTTGCTCCGACCGCAGCCGCCACTTTCTCCGTCAGCTCATTAGCTCCGCCGATATGACCCGCCAGCAAACTGATCGCATGAATCCCCGCATCATCCATCACAACGACCGCCGGGTCGGTCCGCTTGTCCTTCACATGCGGCGCAACCACCCGGACAACGATGCCGGTCGCCATGATAAAGACCAGTCCGTCATATTGGCTGAAAATGCTCCCGACCAGTTCACTCAGGTTCTCGAACGGAGCCGTTTCTTCCGGCAAACCGCCTCTGGCCCGCGAATAAAGGTCGACCGGTATCGTCATGGTCTGACGGAGACGCTCGCCGAGCAGAGCGCCTTTGAGCGTTACAGAAATCACTGCCAGTTTCACGACTTTGCCTCCCGGAACATGTGGCCAAATTCAGGAGCATACAACCTGGATTGCTCATACTCCCGTGCCAGTACATCACCGACGATCACCATCGCCGTCCGACTCACACCTGCGGCAACCAGCTGGTCGGCAATCGTGGTCAGCGTTCCGCGGAAAATCCGCTGCTCCGGCCAGGACGCCTTTTCCACCACCGCTACCGGCGTATCTGCTGCATAGCCGCCGTCCAGCAACTCCTGCACCAATTCACCGAACATGTGGACGCTGAGAAAAATGCACATCGTCGTCTGATGCGCTGCCAGACTGCGGATCTGCTCTTTTTCCGGCACCGGCGTACGCCCTTCCATGCGCGTGATGATCACCGTCTGGGACACGCCCGGCAAAGTATACTCCTGACCCAGCGCCGCCGCCGCTGCCAGAAACGAACTGACACCCGGCACCACTTGCCAACTGATTTCCAATTTATTCAGCAGATCGATCTGTTCCTGGATCGCACCGTAAATGCTTGGATCGCCGGTATGCAGACGGATCACTTTTTTTCCCTGCTCCACGGCGGCCTTCATCACCGCAATCACTTCATCCAGAGTCATTGAAGCGCTATTATGGATTTCACAGCCTGCCGGCGTCACCGCCAATATGGCTGGATTGACCAGGGACCCGGCATAGATCACAACGTCGGCTTCTTCCAGTAATTTTCGTCCTTTAACTGTGATCAGATCGGGGTCTCCCGGCCCGGCGCCGACAAAATATACCTGCACACTATTCATGATTGTCCTCCTTTGCGGCAAATCACCGCATATACCGAATTTAACGCACGCAACATATGACGCCGGGCCACCGGCTCCACCCGGGTAACCTGCAGACCGCAGGCTTCCACTTCAAACCCTTCCAGTTGACCGGTAAACTGCAAGGCGTCATGCAGCGTTTCCACCAAAACGGCGGTGATGATCAGCCGCCCGCCCGGTTTCAGCCGTTGCGAGGATACGTCGAGAATCTGTCGCAAATGGCCACCGCTGCCGCCGATAAAAACCACATCCGGATCCGGCAACCCCACCAAGGCCGCCGGCGCTTTTCCTTCAATCACCGTGATGTTGTCCAGGCCGAAATTCCGGGCATTGCTGCGTACCAATCCACAGGCCTCGGCATTGCCATCCATGGCAAACACGTTTCCTCCAGTTGCCCGCAGCGCCGATTCGATCGACAGCGACCCGGTACCTGCACCCACGTCCCATATGATATCGGTCGGTTGCACCATCGCATGTGCCATGAGAAAAACCCGGATTTCCCGTTTAGTCAT
Organism: uncultured Veillonellaceae bacterium; assembly: GCA_964579955.1. Lineage (GTDB taxonomy): Bacteria > Bacillota > Negativicutes > UBA1444 > UBA1444 > UBA1444. The sequence continues at coordinate 5,065 of CAZOJA010000135.1, forward strand.
CGGCACGTCGCCGCGAAGAAACTGTTCATCGGCAATCGCCGGCAACATCGGCTTCATTCCATCACCACCATCACGCAACTTTCAAATCCGGATATATTAAGCGCCTCCGCCAAGGTCATCGCCACAACTGTTTCTTCCGGATAGGAAAGGTTCTTGCACAGCCAGACTCTTGCCGTCAGCGGCCAGCCCTGTTCTTGCAGCCAGCCGGCGATGACGGCCGGGTGCTGCCGGGTATCGGTTAGAAATGACAATGGCACGCCGGACTCATGCACCAGCGCATAAGGAGCCGGTTTACGGCCATGAGCGCTAAGCAGCCTGGCCGTCTGCCAGGGCAGTCCGATGCGGGCAAACGCCAGCTGGAACGAGCTGATGCCGGGAATCACCCGGATCCTGGCTTGCGGCAACTCGCGGCGAAACGTTTCCAGCAGGCTATAGTAGCCGGGATCGCCGGACACCATGACAGTAACATCTCGCATCATCAGTTCCTGCCGAATTGTCTGCAACAGTCCGCCAATATCGGCATCCACTTTCACTTGCTGCTGATGCGGTTTGGCGTAAGTTTGCAGGGCGCGGCTACCGCCAATCAATAGCGTCGCCGACTCGATCGCCCGCAAGGCTTCCGGCAGGATGTAGTCTCGCGAGCCGGGACCGATTCCCACAACAATCAATTGATGTTCCAACCCAGACCCCTCCCGATTCGCCGGGCCGCTGCATCGAGCCCCAGCAAGTCTCCCTGCATCGAAACGATCGCCGTTCCCATCGCCGCATCCTCAAACACGAATCTTTGGGCACGGATGCTAGCCCGTTCCGCCAACAAAGAATACACCGACTCCAGCCGATGCTGGCGGATGATTGGAATCGCCGCTTCGGTGGTCGTGCAGTCAAGAACAGCGCGAACAGCTTGTTGTGATGCTCCTTCTGCAGCCATATACGCCGCCAGCGTTTCCATCCGGGCATCGGCCATCCGGTTGTGGGTATGAAAGACGCCGCCCGCCACTTTCACAAGTTTACCCAGATGGCCGAACAACAAAATTTCTTTCATCCCGAGTTCAACAGCAGACTCCAACATAAAACCGATAAAATTACTTGTTTGCACAACCGCCGCTGCCGGTAACCCATAGCGCTGCACTGCGAAATCCTGGCCGATTTTGCCGGGAACCATCACAATCGTTTGGTATCCTAAAGCTTTGGCAACGCTGATCTGCGGTTTCAACGAATTTTTGAAGGCTTCTTCCGACATCGGTTCGACAATGCCGGTCGTTCCAATGATCGACAAGCCGCCGACAATGCCCAACGTCGGATTGAGCGTGCGGCGGGCCAATTTCTCGCCTTCAGGGATCGAAATCGTTACGTCGGCACCAGTCCCTTGCGGCAGCAAAGGCCGCAGCGCCGACTCGATCATCTGCCTGGGCGCCGGATTGATTGCCGGCTGGCCGACCGGAATCTGCAATCCTGGCAGTGTGACCGTGCCGATGCCAATCCCGGCAACAAACCGGATTTCCGGCTGCTGCGGCGTCAACTGGACCTCGGCGACAATTTCCACCCCGTGTGTAATATCCGGGTCATCGCCGGCATCCTTGATC
>CAZOJA010000136.1:0-2641 GCA_964579955.1 uncultured Veillonellaceae bacterium
GGGCCTTCCTCCCCGTAAAAAAGGCCGAGCGCTGGTCTCCCCCGCCCGGCCGCTCATTTATCCTATGTGCAGATTATTTCCCGGTAATTTTTTTCACACATTCATCGGTGATATCGGCACCGCCATAAATTACCGCAGCAGCATCCACTACCACAACCAACCCTTTGGCATCCGATACTTCCTTGATGATGCCATCTACTTTGTTGAAAATAGGCACCATTAATTCTTGATTTTTCAATTGCAGTCGTTGTTGCAACTGCATGAAATACTCTTGCTTTTCTTTTTCACCAAGGCTGGCTGCCTTAGCATCAAATTCTTTCTTGGCTGCTTCGGACTCAGTTTGCATAGTGGTCTGGACTTTGGCCAAATCAGGATGCTGTTGGACAAGCATCTGATAGTTTACTTTGCCGACATTGGAAGCCGGCGCTGCCGAGGCTACTTGAGTCGTTTGCGAAACAGCCAATCCGGCAACTCCGAACAGGAACGCCGCCGCGATGGCGAGAGCAACGATTTTTACATTTTTCTTGTTGTTTTTGAACACTTACAGAAGACCCCTCTCAAAATTATTAGCGGAAGGCGTTTAACCCTCCTCATTATATCAGGCAGGCGGCCAATGCACAATATTGCGTGGCGAAAAGTTACCGGCTATAAATGCCCCACCAGACGCAACCATTGCAACTCATTGGACAATACGAATTCGGCGCTGAGGAAATCGTGCAATTTATAGCGTATGCCCACTTCATTCCGATTCAAATTTGGCCAACGTTCGGCGCGTAGCGACCAGCGTCCGCCCAGGTTCTGCTCCAACCAACCAGCCCATTGCTGGTCGTTGGTCCGGTAACGAATACCCGCCCAGGTATCGTTACCAAACCGATGCCCCCAGCCGGGCATAAACTCCCAGGTCATCGTGCCCGGCAAAACTTTCAGTTCGAGAAACACTTCGTCCTGTCGCCCCAGCTTGCGACCAATATGCGCTTTACCGGAAATGTTGTCCCGATCCCGGCCAATATCCAGAAATACTTCGGCGCTGATGCGATAAGTTTCGGCTTCGACCGATACTGCGACTTCCGCATCAGTCCCGGGGCGAACCAACGGAACGACGGCAAGGTCAAACTGATGAACGACCGGGTCATTCTGAGCTGCCAGACGAACTTTTTCAGTGAAATAACTCAGACGCCGTTCGACATAGGCTACTGGCAATCCCCGCAAACTGGCTGCCTCCAGCTCAACAGCCGGTCGGGCATGCACCAGCAGTAAATTGGGTAGCGTGGTGGAACGCAGCGATACTCTGGTTTCGCGAACCAATTCCCCTGTGGGAAATAGGGAGAGACGCACTGCTGTTGCCGCCCCCGCTTCCACATCAAGGCTAAAATGGAATTCCGGCAGTTGCCGTTGCAACAGTTCACGAATCAGCTCTCTGGCCACTCCTGTAGCCCAGTCCACGGCATCCACCGGCAATCCGAGCAACGCAGTCTCGATTTTCAATTCCAGCTTGCCCATATCTTCTTGAATCAACGCCAGCGCTTCAGTCGCGATTCCATTGTAATCCACTTTGACCTTGACCTCTCGCACCGTATCGCCCCAGGGAGCTATATAAATTTGGATCTCAGTAACCAGCCCTGGCGTAATCTCAACTTTTTCAATGGTATACCCAATCAATACCCGTTCAAAAACATCCCGAACCAGACGTTCATAATGGTCCCTGCGTTGATTCACTTCTATAGTTGAATGGCCGAGCAACAAATGCTCGCCAATTGTTTTCACACTTTCCGACATACGCCTCACGACCCGGATTGGCTGAATTTTTTCTGACAATACACGAACCTGTATCGACTCCACCACCGCATTCGCATAGACACGGGGAAAAACTGAACAGGATGTATTTATGAAGCTCAGTTGGTACAAACAAATTCCAAATAGCAGGCCAATTATCTTGCGTTTCATCGATTTCATTCGCACCTTTAGTCTATTTTATAGTTTTTATAGAAAGAGCCAGGCAGTGACCTGACTCTTTCTATAACTTGATCGGCGTTAATTTAGAACTTCCCGCCAAAATTGAAATGGGTGCGCCCACCTTGACTGCCAATCGCATAATCAATACGTATCGGGCCAAAGGGTGTAACCAGGCTAAGGCCAAACCCATAGCCAACTTTAATATCCTTGATAAGTTCAAAACCGTCACCGTGCCAAGCATTCCCAACATCAGTAAAACAGGCACCCATAACACGTTTTGCTATGGGGAACCGATACTCCATTGTCGTTGTAAATAACCGATTCCCTTTAAACTGATCGTCGCGGTAACCGCGCAGGGTATCGATCCCCCCTGCTGCGAATTGTTGCATGTACGGGATATGTCCCGTGCCATAGCCCCAGGTAACTCGCCCTGCCAAGACTTGCGATTTGCCCACCTTCCAATAGTGACGTGATTCAGCCGTGTATTTATTAAAGTTAAAATCGCCGCCAAGCCCTGCAATTTCCGCACTCAACGAATAGCGGACTCCTTCGGAAGGGTTAGTATTACTGTCACGAGAATCATATACCCTTGAAAGGATAAAGCTTCGGGTCAAGCCTAAATTATCACCGATATAGATAGTAGCAAAACGAAGCTCGGTTTCATAAATAGTATCTGAAACAAACCAAA
>CAZOJA010000136.1:2651-6459 GCA_964579955.1 uncultured Veillonellaceae bacterium
CACACTCTTTCCCTACACGACGCTCTTCCGATCTCCCTGGACAGGATAATGCTTCGGGTCAAGCCGAAATTATCCCCGATATAGTTTGGCGCATAACGAGGGTCGGTTTCATAATTCGTATCTGAAACATACCCAATATATTTATCCCAGCGATGTTTTAATGTAACAAAATGCGTTATCTGGTCATTGACAGGACGCCCCAGCGTCACATCAAAACCCTGATAGCGACGATCATAGGTTGAAATAGTATTCCCCCCCGTGTCGTAATCGGTATATTCATTTGTCATGTTGTACAAAGTAAACCCAAGCGAAGTCCGTTTGCTATCGATCCAGGGCCGTTGGTAGCTTACCGAATAGTTTCCGGCAGTCGACGCGTCGCCGCCAAACTCCCAGTGAACGGTTACACTATCGCCGCTACCTCGTAGATTTTTATCACCCACAGTGATAATCCCGATCAATCCATCAGAATCACTATAGCCTCCCCCAATCGAAAAGGTGCCGGTTTTCTGTTCGACAACGCTGATTTCCAGCACTGTAGCGCCTGGTTCCTTTCCAGGAATCAGTTTCAAATTCACATCTTCAAAGAAGCCCAGATTGTAAAGCTTTTGCATGCTGCGCCGGGCATCCTTGGAGTTGAACGGCTGACCTTTTTTCGTCCGCATTTCACGGATGACTACATGGGCTTTGGTTTTAATGTTTCCTTTGACCACGATATCTTCGACGATTCCTTCATTGATTCGAACGGTCAGAATCCCGTCGGGGCTGAAGTTTACGTCACCGGTCTTGGCCAGGATGTAGCCCTGCCCCTTGTAATAGTCCTCAACAGCCCGCAAATTGTCGGCGACCGCCTTGGAATTGAGTACAACGCCTGTCTTGACTGTCAGTAACGGCAGCAGTTTTTCTGTAGCCATCTTCTTGTTGCCCTGAATCACGATCCCCTTTAACACCGGGTTTTCCTTGACATTGTAGACTACTTTGACCCCTTCGGGGATCTGGGTGAAGTCTGCCGTAACATCAGAAAAGGTGCCAAGTTCGTAAATGAGTCTAAGATCCTGCCGGACCTTGTCTTGAGTCCATACATCGCCCGGTTTCAGGCGGGTGGCTGCCAGGATCGTTTCCGGCTTCACATTGACTGCTCCGGCGACATCAACAAAGGCCACTTTTTTGCCGGTCAGTTCCTGAGGTGGCGCGACAGCGGCCGGAGCCGCATGAATCAAGCCGGTAACCGACATCATCATCGCCATGACAAAAACCATGAGCAGGATGCTCAGCCTATAAGTGCTGCGTTTTCTGATTTTCTTACCCTCCCTTCGGTTTTATTATTTCGACCGTCCGCGCAGAGTCTGCCCGGCAGTCTGGATGAGACGTTTCATCTCGTCCGGCGATACTGCCGTTTCCGGAGTAGTCGAGTTTTCTGTTCTTTTCACCTCCTGAGCGGAAATCGTAGTTTCAACGGCGACGACAGTTGTTTTTTCTACTGTTGTTGCCGGCGCCGTTGATATTGATCTTAATGGGACCGACAAAATTGGCGCCAGTGGCAGTGTCGGGGCAATACTGCTTTGTTGCAGTTTTGTCGCCGTTGTAGAATGCCACCACCAAGCACCGCTCATGCCCGCCACCAGTAAAATTGCAGCCAGGCTAAACGCAATAGTTTGTTGAATCCAGTTGAGACGAAACCAGGCAGAACGATCGCCAAAGCTTTCACGCGAAGATTTCAGTTCCGCCTCTGCCAGCAAAAGATCCAGTTGACCGCGAACCGATGCATCTTTGTTAAAATGCTCCTCGGCCCGGTTCAACCAACATTTTGTTGCCTGAATCTTTCCCTTGGCCTTGCAAGCAGAATTCGCCAACACTTCCACCTCCCACAGGGTTCATCGTAATAACCGGGATCGCAGAAATACTATTACCGAGATATTATACTGTATATAATCCATGCGATTTGCATTTTTTGCCTTTCCAGTCGCAGCGATTATTCCGGATTACCTCGCTCAATTTGCAGTTAGCACAGTTTTTTGTCGCCGGAAGCCCCATTTGCTATTATTTTTTCATCTCAGCCATTAATCGGGACAGCATTCCGCGTACTCGCCTAATCCCTTGCTTTTGCAGCCGATACAAGTGGGAGGGGGAGATTTGCAATGCGGAGGCAACTTGACCTGCGGCTTGCTCTTCGATATACACGCCATTCAGCGCTAATCGTTCCTTGTTGGGCAACCTGCCCATCGCCAACCGCAACTGATCGAGCAAGAAATTGCGCTCTGCCGTCTCCGCCACAGAAAGCGAATCATCCGGCACCGACTCAGCGACTGTCAACCCCTCTGGCGAGTCAGCTGGTGTACGCAGCAGTATCTGCCCGGTTTTCGCTTCTTTGGCGAGAAAGTTAAGGATGCGTCCGCGAATCCGATGCAGTGCATAAAGGCTAAAAGCAACGCCGCGATCCGGATCAAAGTTTTCCACTGATTCGATAAGGCCGATAGTCCCTTCCTGCACCAAATCCATCATCCCTGCGTCCTTGCCGCGCCAACGGGACAGCGATTTGACCACCAACGGTTGGTAGTGCTCAATTAACCGACGGCGGCTCTCCATATCGTCGGCTTGTTTAAACTGCTGCCAGAGAACTTTTTCTTCCGCCGCTGCCAATAGTTTGATTTTGCCAACTTCATTTAAATAGTCTTGGTACCGCATCCTGCTTTCCCTCCATAAAAACTGGCGTCAGTCAAAAGCGAATTCGATACTCGATACCCATTCGCGGACTGTTTTTTTCATCAATCGATGCATTAAAGCTAAATTCTCTGGTCACGTCATAGCGTACTGTCGCCAGATACTCGCTGCGATTCAGTCCCATGGAGTAGGTCGCTTCCACCCGGTCGCCCAAGTATTTGCTAAACTCCAAATTATATACTTCTTGCAAGGAAGCCGGTTTTCCTGCTGCCACCGCCGAACCAAACGTAACCGGGTCGCGCGAGGTCGTCCGGGAACTTGAGACCAGCCGAAAATCATCCAAGCCAAACGCTTCACGGAAGGTATTCTCAAAATTGCCAAAAACCTGCATTCTCAGGCCGGATGTCAATAATGCCTTTGCCTCTTCCCGCGCCAAATCATCCGAATTCATCATCCCCGGCGGTAAAGATTCGCCGCTGCGCGGTCTGAGCGCCAATACCGTCCGAATTTCCTGTGGACTCAGCGCCGGAATCGAAGATAGCTTCAAATCCATTTGCGATACCGGGCCGTCAATATTCAGCATAACCTTGGTTCGCGATAAGTTTGCCGCTGCTTGTAGATGTAGCCGCGGGTCACGTCCCCGACGGGGAAAATCGACAGATCCTTCTTCCAGGCGATATCGGGCGCCGATATACTCGACGCTGCCACGGACTAAGTCAATCTTGCCGGTGATTTGCGGTTGCTGGATCGTTCCGCCGAAATGCAGGCCGCCGCCTAGCCAGATATCGTATAAAGACGGGGAATAGGCCCGGGTATTCTTGCCAATTTTTACTTCAAGATCCATCGCAACATCCAGTTGGCTCTGCGGCGCTTCCGGCAATCCCAATACATTGACTGTCGCATTTTCAAACAATATCGCGCCGGCAATCGTCGGCTTGCCATTTCGGCGGCTAAGCGTTATTTCGCCGTTTAACGGTCCTTTGAAAACTTTATGCCGTATGCCAAGTCGATTTAGGGTCAATTTTGCGTCATAAGCAGCAATGCCTTCAGACCCATTTAGTGAAGCCATTCCCTGTAGCAGAAATGTGCCGCCGCCCATGCTGCCGGTAACTTGAGTCACGTTCATTCTATCATCTTCAAACTGAATATC
>CAZOJA010000137.1:0-2527 GCA_964579955.1 uncultured Veillonellaceae bacterium
CGCGTCATAATGCACATCCCTTGGCGTCAGGCTAGGGGGCCCTGTTCCGCAGGTTGATTATGTGAATAGTATAACGCAGTGGAGAGAAATTATCAATCGAATTATTTGGCGCTTTTTTTAGCGTTTTGCTGCAACCTGCCTACCCTGCTCCAGGAACAGTACCTGACCGCCCATCGTATCAGCCTCTTCCGGGTCATGGGTCACCAACACGAACGGGATTTTCCAGAGTTTTTGCATCTCCATCAGTTCCGTCTGCAATTCCAGGCGGGTCGCTTTGTCCAGCGACGACAGCGGCTCGTCGAGCAGCAGTAGCTTCGGCTCGGCCATCAACGCCCGGGCCAGCGCCACCCTTTGTTTTTCGCCGCCTGAGAGCTGACCGACGCGCCGCGCCCCCAGATGACCGATTTTTAGCAGGCCGAGCAGTTTTTCGTACATTTCCTGCGCAGCCTCGCCGTGTTGCTTGACGCCATACCAAATGTTCTTCTGCACGTTCATATGGGGGAACAGGGCAAAGTCCTGGAACATGTAGCCGATCTGCCGTTCGCGCGGCGGCGCGAAAATCCCTGCCGCAGCGTCAAAAAACACCTTGCCGTCCAGAACGATCCGGCCTGCATCCGGCTTGATTAGACCGGCGATCGAGCGCAGCGTGGTTGTTTTGCCGCAGCCGGACGGGCCGAACAGAACCAGGATGTCGCGCTCCACCCGGAACTGCAGGTCGAGCGAAAAATCGGGCAGATCACAGCGGATATCGACAGACAGCATCAGAGCACCCCCCGTTCCGTCGCCTGCGGCTGTTTCCTGCGCACCCACAGATTGACGCCGAAGATCAGCGAGAACGTGAGCAGGCTGATGATCAAAACATATAAGCCCGCCTGGGTCATGTCGTTCGACTCGGCGGCAAAGTAAATGGCCAGGGGAATCGTCTGCGTCTTGCCGGGGATGTTGCCGGCCACCATGATGGTTGCGCCGAACTCGCCGAGGGCGCGGGAAAACGACAGGACAATCCCTGACAGCAATCCGTGCCAAGCCAGCGGCAAGGTGACCGTCCAGAACACGCGCCATTCACTGGCCCCCAGCGTGCGGGCCGCATCTTCCAATTTGGCGTCGATGCTCTGAAATGCCGCTTTGGTACTCTGATACATCAGCGGAAATGCGACGACCGTGCCGGCGATGACTGCCGCATACGGGGTAAAGATCAGCTGCAGGTCGAAGCTGTCGGCAAGAAAGCGTCCAAGCGGACCTTGCTTGCCAATCAACAACAACAACAAAAACCCCGTCACCACAGGCGGCAAGACCAGCGGCAGCGAGAAAACCGCCTCCACAGCCGCCTTGCCGGCAAATTCGGACCGACGCATGACATAAGCCGCTGACACGCCCAGCAACACCACGAACCCCAGCGATGCCAACGCCACTTTGATGGAGAGCCAAACCGGCTGCCACTCGAACATCCGGACACCTGCCTTGCTGTATTATTTACCCATGACAAAGCCGTGTTTTTCAAACACCGACTTGCCTTCCGGGCCGGCCAGATAGGAAAGGAATTCCTCGGCGGCTTTTTGGTTCTTGGTTCCGCTGAGCACCGCAGCCGGATAGATGATCGGCGCATGGCTGCCATCCGGCGCTGTCGCCAGGATTTTCACCTTTTTGCCGGCGGCGGCGTCTGTTTTATATACGAGCCCGGCATCGACATTGCCTGTGTCAACATAGGTCAGGACTGTGCGGACATCTTTGGCGAAGACGATTTTGCTTTGGATTTTTTCCCAGACGCCGAGGTTTTTCAGCGCCTGTTCGGCGTACTGGCCGGCGGGCACGACCTTGGTTTCGCCGATGCTGATTTGTTTCACCGCATCATTTTGCAGGTCTTCCAGCTTGCTGATGGATAGCTTCGAATCTTTGGGGACGATCAGCACCAGCTTGTTTTCCAGCAGGTTTTTGCGCGTCGTTTTGATTGCCAGGTCTTTTGCTTCCAACTCGTTCATCTGTTTGGGCGCGGCGGAAATGAAAATATCGGCAGGAGCGCCCTGCTCGATCTGTTTTTGCAGCGAGCCTGACGCGCCCAGATTGTAAACAAGTTTAACCTGCGGCGCTTTTTTCAGGTAGTTGGTCTGGATTTCCATCAGGGCGTCCTTCATGCTGACGGCGGCCGAAATGTTGAGTTCCACTGGTTTCGGCGCTTCCGCCGCTTTCGGCGCCGGTGGCTGAGAACTTCCCCCGCAACCGGAAAGCAGCAAACTGATTGCTACAACTCCCAGGAACGGAACCCGGGACAGATTTTTCATGCTGAGGACCTCCCGTTGTTGATTAGATGACTGGAAGCGCTGAATAATTCCTAGATCAAAAACAAAAGTCAGCGAACGTAACCTAACAAGGATTACGTTAACTGACACGACTCTGTATCATTAGTTTGCTTTACAACCGATATTGCGGAGGAAAAACTGCCGTGCCAATTCATAACCGAACAAAACACTACAAAACCATCATGGCGACATTATACAATTTGTTGTAATATAAACGCAAGAGCTTTTGC
>CAZOJA010000137.1:2627-6458 GCA_964579955.1 uncultured Veillonellaceae bacterium
TACACGCCGGAGGAACTGGCCAAAATTCTCAAGATCACCCGTTTCACCGTTTATGAGATGATCAAGCGCGGCGATTTGCCTGCCTATCGCATCGGTCGCAAAGTCCGCATCGAAGCTGCCGACCTGGATGCCTATATCAATAAATCAAAGGGGGCAGGCTTCCCTGCGCCCCAGAGCAATGAATCGGTTGCCGTTTCGCCGAGGATCGGCCCGGAAGAGCTAGTCCTCTGCGGGCAGGACGGGTTGCTCGACATTTTGACCCGCCACCTGCAAAAGGAGCTGCCGCATGTCCGCCTGCTGCGGAACTACATCGGCAGCATCGACGGACTGCTGGCCCTCTACCACGGCAAAGCCAACGCGGTGACCACCCACCTGTGGGATAGCGACAGCGACAGTTACAACACGCCGTATGTGCGCCGGTTGCTGCCGGGGCATCGCACCCTCATCATCAACCTGGTTTATCGCACCGAAGGGTTTTATGTGCATAAAGGCAATCCCAAGCAAATCCTGGACTGGGCCGACCTGTGCAAGCCGGGGACCCGCTTCGTGAACCGCGAATGCGGCTCCGGCGCGCGGGTGCTTTTGGACGAGAAACTGCGGATTCATAACATCGATCGTGACAAAATCAATGGATACGCTGAGGAAGAAATGAGTCACCTGGCTGTTGCCAGCCGTGTGGCCCGCGGTGAAGCCGATGTTGGTTTGGGGATCGAAAAAGCGGCGCTGCAGGTGAAGGAACTGGATTTTGTGCCGCTGCAAAAAGAACGCTACGACCTGATTATCCGGCGTGAAGATGCGGAAAAGCCGATTTTCAGGGCGCTGCAGGCGGCGCTGCGCTCCCGGGCGTTCCACAACGAACTGCGCGGTATGGGCGGCTACGACCTGAGCCGGACCGGCGAAATCATGGCGGAAACTTAAGAGTTATATAACGGAGCAAGCTCTACTTGCCCCCAGGCGCCGAGTTTGTCGCCGAGGATGATCACGCAGCCGAGCAGGCCAGGCAGCGTTGGCGCGACGGCGAGCGCGGCGTTGATGTCATCGGCGGTCTGGACCAAGTTGCCGAGTGTGCTGGCATAGGCGTCAGCCAGGGCGGCCGAGGCGGCCAACGTGACAGTGGCGTCGGTCTTGCCCAGGCTGACTGACGGGCCGACCGTGCCGGCGGAGGTGCAGACGCCAAGCGGCATCTGTCCGGGCGGGATGCGCAGGGCCAGTTGCTGCGACAGCGGCGAGTCGCCGGCGTAAATCCCGATCAGGGCTTCGGTCTGCGTATGCAGGTAAATGTCGCCGCCGTTTTCCACGATGATTTCGCGGGCGGCGGTCCAGCGGGTCAGCGACTTGCCGATCGTTTCGGCGAACGCTCCAGCGACCGCGGCCATCGGGCCGACCCCGGCCGGCGCTGCCGCAGCCGCCATCATACGGGCGATTTCCGGTGCGGAGGGCAGCAGCGGCACCGGGCTAAAGCTGTGCAGAAACTCCGGGTGCTCTGTGATGTAACGGTTCAGCTGTTGCCGCAGTAACAAGATTTCTTGGCGGACCTGCTCCGGCAGTTCGGCAAAAAAAGCGCCCGTATCGACGCCGATCCACAGGTCGGTTTCCAGCCAGGAAACCGAGAAGTAGGTCAGGCCGCTGCGGGCGGATTGCTTTCGGTAAGTGCGCGGTTCATACGGCATGGTCTATTTGAACTCGGCCCGGATCAGCCGCAGTGGACAGGCGGGGACGCAGAGTCCGCACATCACGCATTTTTCCGAGTCGAACACCAGTTGCCAGTTGTCGCGGTCCAGCGACAGCGCGCCGGAAAGGCAGACGGCGGTGCAGGCGCCGCAGTGGATGCAGCGGTCCTGTTCGACCGTAATCTGCTGGTTCAGAGGGATGATCGTCACATTGTGAGACTTCAGGAAGGCCAGTCCCTGTTCCAGCTTGTCCGGCTCGGCCTCAACCTCCATCAGCAGCCGGCCTTCCTGCTCGCCGCTGATCGTGGCCCGCAGGATGTTGACCATGAAATCGTAATCCTTGATCAGGTGATAAGTCAGCGGAATCTTCGAGCTTTCCGGCGGAAATTTGATCGTAAAGCGACAGCGCATCTCAGCAGCCCTCCTTGACATTCAATGAGGTCAGCGACTTGCCGAGCGGCAACCGCTCTGCCGGTTCCTGCAGCAGGAACTGTCCGGAACGGACCCATTCGCCGAGTCGGGCGGCGATCTGGCGGGCCTTGCGCATGCTGGACAGCGGCGCGGTGGGGATGCGGCGGCCGTTTAGGTTGATCTGGCCGGATTTCAGCTCGGCATAGCTGACTTTGGCCAGCACCGGCCTCGCGCGGCGGGGAACGCCATAATCGACCAAGCCGGTATAGATGTCGGCATCGCTGACTGCCAGGCAGCGCACCATATCTGCGTCCAGCACCGGCATCGGCACGCCGATGCCGACAAACAGGCTGACGCCATATTTTTCATAGACTGCGGCCTGGATATAGTCCGGGCTCATTTCTTTCAGGTTGCCGGTTACGCTGAGGGTGGCTGCGCCGCCGAGCGGCACTCCGTTGGGCAGGCGCTCGCGGGCCGAGTTGTGCTGGGTGCCGTGGCCGGCGACATAGCCGACCGCGCCGCCGAGGAAAATCCGCGTGCCGAGGCCGATCGTGCGGTACTCGGGATCGTTCAGCAGCGGGCTGAGTGCACCGGAGGTGGAGTAGGTCACGTTGGCCAGGTTCGGCAGCAACACGCCCATATAGGTGTACAGCGTTTCCGCCGAAGAATTGACGGCTGCCGCGTAATTTTGGTATGCATTGCGCGGATTGAACAGAATCGCCTCGTTGATCTCGGCCAGCGTGATGTCGCTTTCCCATTCGCGTAGCGGGTAACAGTCCGTGCCGCTGCCGATCGCTTCCAGATGGACGGAGCGGCCTTCCAGCAACTCCTGGATGACATGCGCGCCGCCGTAGGTCTGGCCCGGTTCGCGGTCTTCGGCTTCCTCGGTTGCGCCGAGATAGGCGTCGACGGCTGCCAGGCCGGCATAGGCCGACACGCCGTTCAGCCAGACTTTTTTCATCCGGATCGGCGGGTCGCTGTGACCAAAATTCAAAAACACGCCGGAAGAACACATCGGGCCGAAGGTGGCGGTCGTGACCACGTCGACGGTCTGGGCGACTTTTTCCGCGCCCTGCTCAGCCACCATCGGGATGATTTCCTCGGCGGTGACGACTACCGCCTGGCCGGCCCGGATCTTGGCGTTGATTTCTTCATAGGACTTGCGAATCGCCATTACCAGTAGAACCCCGGAACGTCGCCGGTCGCCGCGTCGACGGGAGCGGCGGTTGCGTCGCCGTTTACGATTCGGGCGGCCCGCTCCAGGTTATCGACCTTGATGACGACCCGGGCCTCGTTGGCCGAGGTCGCAGCAAACGCGTACACATATTCGACATTGATGCCGGCTGCGCTGAGGCTTTCCATCTTTTCCAGCAATCCGCCCGGCGTATCGGCGACCGTCATGGTGAGCACCGGCGTGGCTTTTACGGCGTAGCCGGCGCCGCGCAGGATGCGCTCGACCTTGGCCGGATCGTTGACAATCATCCGCAGGATGCCGAAATCGGCGGTGTCGGCGACCGACAGGGCCCGCAGGTTGATGGCGTGTTCTTTCAAGACGCCGAGGACTTCCGCCAGGGTTCCCGGGCGGTTTTCGACGAATACGGAGATTTGTTGAATGATCATGGCGTTTCCCTCCCTATGTTATATCATGCGTTTGTCGATGACCCGCTTGGCTTTGCCTTCGCTGCGCTCGATCGCCTTGGGGCTGACCAGGCGGACTTTGGCGCTGACGCTGAGCGCGCTGGCCAGCTCG
>CAZOJA010000138.1:0-6403 GCA_964579955.1 uncultured Veillonellaceae bacterium
CTTGCATGAAGGGAGCGACTCTGATGATGAAAACTAGGGGCCATTATCTCGTGTTATTATTTGGAACGATCCTGCTGTTCTTGTTCACCGCATCCGTCGCCTTTGCCGAACAAGTCTGGAACACCAACAAGTCGAACGGCTGCAAGTTCAGTATTCCGGTCCATTCCAAGGAAGTAAAGATTACCGAGACCCGCTGGGACGGCGCATGCAAAGATAACTTGGCCGAAGGCGAAGGCCCGATCCATATCGCCTTCTATCAGATCCCCAATGAAAAAAATGTCATTCTCATTGACGGTACCATGACCATGACCAATGGCGTACCGAACGGCAAGGCCTCGCTGCGCTGGAATTTCGGTCTCGCGCTCGATGCGGAATACAAAGACGGTGAGCGGGTCCGTGGTTCCCTGCGCTACAATGGCGAAAGCTACGACGGTGAATTTTATCTAGACGAATTCCACGGCAAAGGTATCTACCGGTATAAAAACGGCGAAGTCTACGAAGGCGACTGGGCTGCCGGCAAACGAAACGGTTTCGGCAAGCTGAGCGGACCGGACGGCAAAGTGAAATATCAGGGTGAATGGAGCAATAATTATCCGGCCAACGACCCGGCACTCACCCGCACGTTAAAAAGCTTCCTTAATATCCCTTTCGGCGTCAGTCGCGAAGAAGCGGAAAAAGCGATGAAAACTCGCCCAAGCAACTATTTGAAGAGCAATTTGTTTTTTTTCAAGAACAGCGTCTACTGGGGCGGCGGCAAGGGCGCAGACGGTACGGATTACACCTATTTCCTCAGCAAGTTCAACAACGAACCCGCCTACATCTTCACCTACAGCTATCAGGACAAGTTCTTCCTCGGCAAAGTGATCTTTTTCAATACCGAACAGGACATCCTCAATAATTTTGAAACTGTCAAAAAAGACCTGATCGAGCGTTACGGCGCAATATCGAGAGAAACCGGCAAGTTCATGGACAGCAAAGTCGTGTGGGATTTTCAGGATGGCAATTTTATCGGAATGAAGATTGAACGATTCGGTTATGATAAAGCAACTTTGCCTTTCAACAATCAGGATGCGGCGCTGCGGGACATTGTCAAACGACCGTTCAACTTGACCCTCTATTATGGCTATGGTCCGGTTGCCCAAAAACTCTACAACTTCACTGCGACTACTACCAAGACCGATTATTAAACGCCGAGTCTTGAACGCAACACTGGTGAAAGGGGAAATGTGCAATGGACTTCCGTCGCCGCTTGACAGGATTGTGTCTGATCCTGATCTTTGTCTTGTCTCTTTGGTGCGTGGCTGTGCCGCTCCCCTCGGTGCAGGCGGCGGAGCGCAACTGGCTACAGGTCCAGTACGACCCGGACGTCTCGGCGCAAACCCGCACCCATGTCGAGGCTGCTGTCGACCTGGTGGCCGATATGCTGACCGAATACAAGCTGCCGCTACGCAACCCGATTACGGTGTTGGTGACCGCCGATGCGGCAACGTATGAGAAGTCCCTGCTTCAATACGGAGTATCTGCGGAAGAAGCCCGTAAACTTGCCCAATCTTCATCAGGAGTCAGTCTGGGCAATCGGCCGATTATCCTGCTAAAAGGCACCAAGGCGCTACACAGCAAACGGGAGGAAGTATATCGGGTATTGCCGCACGAGGTCTTTCATCAGGTGCAATACCAGTTTGGCCGCCAGCCAACCGCCAGTTGGATGAAGGAAGCCGCACCGGAGCTGTTCCAGGTGATTGCCCGCGAAAAAGCCGGCTTGGAAAAAGCGGATAGCGCTCTGGCGAAAACAGCCTTGTGGGTCTTTGCCGCCAAATCCATCCCTACCGCTTCTCAATTGATATCTTCGAATTACGCAGACTTTATTGCCCTATCCCGGCAAGGCTACCCAGTATATCAAATGTCGCTGCTCATGCTGCATCACTTGACCGGAACTGATTTTGAGGCGGTGTTGCAGTATTATCGCCTGCTCAACCAGGGCATGACAGCCGACAAGGCATTTGTCGCCCTGTTTCGCCGGCCCCAGTCGTTCTTTGCCGCCGAGATGGACCAATACTTCGCCAAACTGCGCGAAAACCGGCCGAATACGATCCAACCGCGCTAATCCAGGCGATCCGGCAATTTTTTCGCCAGTAAGCGCAGGCTGTTCAGCGTGACCAGCAACGTCGCCCCCATGTCGGCCAGAATCGCCAGCCACAGCGTCAACCAACCGGGGAATACTGCCAAAATCGCGACAAGTTTGATACCGATGGAAAAGCCGATATTTTGCCGAATGATCTGTAGCGCCCGGCGGCTGAGTTGAATCGTGAACGGAAGCT
Organism: uncultured Veillonellaceae bacterium; assembly: GCA_964579955.1. GTDB lineage: Bacteria > Bacillota > Negativicutes > UBA1444 > UBA1444 > UBA1444. The sequence goes on from CAZOJA010000138.1 coordinate 2,319, forward strand.
TCCCGAGATCATCAGCCATCAACACGATGTCGGCCGCCTCCAGCGCCGTTGCCGAGCCTGCGCCGCCCATCGCGATGCCGACGGTGGACAAGGCAAGCGCCGGCGCATCGTTGATCCCGTCGCCGACCATCGCCACCTGACCGTAACGGGTCCGCAGTTCCCTGATTGCGTCGAGCTTCTCTTCGGGCATCAAATCGGCCTTCACTTCATCCACCCCGACTTGCGCGGCAATCGCCCGGGCGGTCTGTGGATTATCGCCGGTCAGCATGATCGTATGCTGAATCCCGGCTTTTTTTAGTGCCGCCAGCGTTGCGAGGCTATCGGCCCTCACCGTGTCGGCCACGGCAATAATGCCCTTTACGCCCTGCTGCGTACCTACGATCATGGCGGTTTTTCCCGCCTGTTGCAGCCGGTTGATCGCACCGGTTGCAGACGACAGATCGATGCCGTGTTCATTGAAGAGTTGTCCGTTGCCAATGTAGAGGATTTCTCCCCCCACCATTGCCCGACCGCCCCGTCCGGCAATCGCCAGAAAGTCTTCCGCCGGCGTCACTGCATGGCCCTTTTGCGCGGCGGCCCTCACAATCGCCGCCGCCAGCGGATGTTCGGACCGCGCTTCCATGTCGGCCGCCTTGGCCAGCAATTCCGCCTGCTGCCAGTCTGCCGTCGCAATCACGTCGGTCACTTCCGGCTCGCCGCGAGTCAACGTGCCTGTCTTGTCAAACGCAATCGCCTGCAGCGCTCCAACCGCCTCCAGATACAGGCCACCTTTGATCAGCACACCTTGCCGCGCGGCAGCGGCAATCGCGCTGACGATCGCCACCGGCGTGGACACCACCAGGGCGCAGGGACAAGCGACCACCAGCAGTGCCAGTGCGCGGTAAATCCAGTCAGACCACTGATAATCCCATACAAGCGGTGGCAAAATTGCGATTCCCACAGCGAGCGCCAAAACCACTGGCGTATAGACAGCTGCGAATCGGTCGACAAACGCCTGTGAAGGGGCACGCTCGGCCTGAGCACTTTCCACCAGCCGGAGGATGCGGGCCAGTGTCGTATCCTGCACGAGTTTGGTCACCCTGACCTCCAGTGCTCCCGGCCCATTCAGCGTGCCGGCAAACACCTCATCATCCAGCTTCTTGTCCACCGGTGTGGATTCCCCGGTAATCGGCGCCTGATTCACGCTGGATCGGCCGCCGACAATCACGCCGTCCATCGCGATCCGGTCGCCAGGCCGCACCAGCATGATATCACCGACAACGATCTCCGCCACATGGATGGTTTGCTCTTCGCTTTCACGGCGAATCCTGGCAACCCCCGGTGACAGCTCGATCAGTTCACGCAGCGACCGCCTCGCTCTATCCATCGTCCATGCTTCCAGAAGTTCGGAAAGCGCATAAAGGAAAGCGACCGAAGCGCCTTCCTCCACTTGTCCGATGGCCACCGCTCCCAGCACGGCAAGGCTCATCAATACGCTCATGTTGAAATTGCCTCGTGGCAATGCCTTGGCCGCCTTGCGGAAGTTGCCCCAACCGCCGAGCAGAATGGCGGCAAGGAAAAGAATTTGCCACAACGTCTGAGGTCCAGCCAGTTTCTCCACAGCAAAGCCGAGCGCCAAAGCGGCGCCGGATCCGATAGCCCGCCACAGTTCACTATCCGCTTTGCGCAAAGGTTCCGCCGCCCCGGTCACTGCCACAAAAGGGTTTATGGTATAGCCTTCCTCGCTGCCCAACCGTCGAATCGCTGCCAAGTCCGAGGTTCCGGTCACACTCAGTTTTCCGCTCAGCGGATTGAGCGTCGCCTGCACCACTCCCGGCAGCTCTCGCACAGCCTGTTCAAACTTTTGGGCGCAATCCAGGCAGCTAATCCCCTGCACCTGATATTCCGAAACGAAATCTTGTTTGTTTATATCGCTCAAGTTACGCCAGCTCCCGACGCATCGCCACTGCCGTCGCGCAGCAACAAACCGTCACTGCCGGACTGGCCAGCAGCGCCGCCGGAACTTCCGTCCTGGGAACGACGACAAATCCCCGGTTGGCAAAAAATGCGGCAGCGGTATTGGTAAACAGGTAGGCCGTACGACAGCCATCCCGTTTGGCCTGCTCGAGCGCTTGCCCCAGCAAAGCCGAGGCCACGCCGCTCTGGCGTACGGACGACCGGACCGCTGCGGAACGGATCAGAACCGCATCTCCCGCATACTCACTGCCGATCACGCCGATGATCCCGGCTTGTTCCGCGACCAGAAACCGGTCCAGATTCGCAGCGAGTTCCACCGCCATCAAATCGCAATCTTCCAACAGTTTTTCGATCACCGGCAGGTCTGCTACTACGGCAGGCCTGATTTCATATTGCTTTTCCAAAATTTATTCTCCTCCCAGTTTCATTTTGTTTGCATTTATACTACCAGATTAAACAAATATCCGGTCGCAACGATCGCTACAGCCAATATCCCGGCAAATACCATCACCAGCTGGATTTTTAGCACCCGGCGCAGGATGATCATTTCTGGCAAGCTGATCGCCGAAACCGCCATCATGAAAGCAAGCGCCGTGCCAAGCGGCAATCCTTTCTCCAGCAGGGCATACACGATCGGCACCATGCCGGAACCGCTATTGTAAAGCGGTACGCCTATCGCCACCACCAAGGGAACGGCCAGTGGATTGGCTCGCCCCGCATACTGCACGATAAAATCATCCGGCACATAGCCGTGTATCCAACCGCCAATGGCAATCGCCACAATGATATACGGCCCGATCTGTTTCAGCAAGCTCATCGTGAATGCTGCCGCCTCGCGTAGCCTTGAGTCGAAATTTGGTTCGATCAATTCGATTTCTGCTGTTTTGGTCTGGTAAACGTATTCTTCCACCCAGTGTTCCAACTTCAGCCGACCGATGATCCAGCCACCGATGATGGCGATGAGCAGGCCGCTTGCCATATACAACAGGGCGACTTTCCAACCGAACATCCCCCACAGCAACACCAGGGCGATTTCGTTGATCATCGGCGACGAAATCAAAAAGGAAAACGTCACGCCGAGCGGCACGCCGGCTTCGATAAAGCCGATGAACAAAGGAACCGCCGAACAGGAGCAAAACGGAGTCATAATTCCGACCAACGCCGCCAGCACATTGCCGAATATCGTCCGCTTGTGGCTCAGATATTTCTTGGTCTTGTGGGGTGGAAAATATGATCGGATGATTGTGATGACAAAAATTGCTACTGCCAGAAGCACCAGAATCTTTGGCGCATCATAAACAAAGAAATGCAAGGCTTTCGTAAAATGCTGTTCCGGCGGCAGTTTCAGCCATTGGTAGACTACAAGGTCGGCAAACCATTCAAACATGATGATCCCTTCTTCCAGACATAATCAGACACGAAATTATCTAAGGTGCAAGGGGGGAACAGCGTCCGGTGCGGCACTTTTTGTCGGCATCGCGTTGCAGTGAACAGAGTACGCCTCCCAACAGGTCCAAAGTGGACGGGTTCAGGCTATAATAGATCCACTTTCCTTCTCGTTTGTCGCGGACCACGCCGGCCTGACGCAAAATTTTCAGGTGATGCGAGATAGCCGGTTGCGACATGACAAATGAGTCCAGAATGTCACATACGCACAATTCCCTGCCAACTAGAAGTTGTACGATGGTCAAACGGGTTTCGTCACCCAGCGCCTTAAAGATGTCCGCCAGCTCGAGCGCAGTTTTTCCGCTTAGGTGCAAATCCCACAGTTCCTGTTCCTTTTCCGGCTTTATCCCGGTTGCCATTCATCCACCCATCCTTTTCAAATTCGCTTTTACATATTTAATTTTGTTTATATGATACGACAACCCATCCATTTTGGCAAGAGAAATTTTAATAATATCAAGAACGAAGACAGAGACGGGTCCGCTTGAATCGAACTCGTCTCTGTCTTCGTTTTTATGAGTTGGCCGAAGGTGGCGCGACTTACACGCGGACCAGTTTCACCTGGGTATCGTAGAACACGATACTGCCACCGATCACATCCTGCAATCCGGTGTTTTTGACCAGCGGGTCGGCCCGCATCACCGCATTGGCATGAATACCCTTGCCGCGACGACCGTCGCCCT
>CAZOJA010000139.1:0-6379 GCA_964579955.1 uncultured Veillonellaceae bacterium
GACGGGTGCCGCATTTGCGCAGGGTCAGCAGTTCCTCCACCGGAAAATAGCCGGACCGGGCCATCACCGAATAGACCACCGGGCAGGCATGCCCTTTCGATAGGAAAAAGCGGTCGCGATCCGGCCATTTCACATCATCCGGCCGGTGGTTCATCACGTTGAAATACAAGGTGACCATCGCTTCCACCGCGGACAGACTGCCTCCGGGATGGCCGGAACCGGCTGCTGCAGTCATTTTGACGATATCGGCCCGCACATCCTTGCATATTTCCTGGAGTTGTTCAATGCTTTTCATAAGAAACGGTTCAGCTCCTTTCACTCGTTCATCCTATGACTCGATGACTAAACTTTATCCCAAGCCCGGTTCAACACCCGTTTGGCATTGGCAACCACCAGATCGGGGTCTTCATCGCCGAACGGCTTGACTTCAAAACTGACGACCGGTCGTTTTTCCTTGCTGAGAAACCCTATGGAAAGCAACACCCGCAGATATTCGACCAGTTCATCGACGTCGTTTTCACCGCCGGGAAAACCGAACCGGGGATGGGCGTCGCCATAACAGGGCAGTGACGGGTCTTTGCAGACGCAGTTGCCCATATGGGCATGCACGATGTAGTCCTTGACCGGCAACAGCGATTCAACGGATGTTTCCCGCAAGAGCGGCAAATGGCTGAGGTCGACCATCAATCCGAAATTGTCGCACTCCCGGCAGACTTCTTCCGCATAGCGTTTTGCCAAAGCAACCGGACCGATTAGTGACGCCTTGTCGACGTCATAATCAAAGACCTCCAACACCACTTTCATGCTGCCTTTCGACTTTGCATAGGCGCACAGTTCTTTGGTCGACTTGACCAGCGCCTGGTATGCCTCTTCTTTCTTTTCTTCGCTGTATTTGCCGCTAAGGAAGGCGAAACCGAGCGCCCCCATCTCATAGGCTTCATCAATTCCTTCCTTCAATGTGTCAATCGCTTTCTGCCTGCCCTCTTCATTCAGGTCGTTGATGTTCAATCCGGTGGTGAGCAGACGCGGCTGTCCGCCATAGGCCACTTCCAGATGGGACGTGTCGATCATTTTTTTGACTTTGCTGCGGACTGCGGGATCTTTGATCCAGGTGATTTCAGCTACGTCGAAATAATCGTCGACAGCGATCTTGCGGAACGTTTCCTCAATCGGCCCTTCGCCCTTGATCACCGACGGGTAGGCCATGAAATGAATCAGGCCGACTTTCATGTAACTATGGATCGATTCGTTCATCGGGTGTTTCCTCCTTTGTTATGCAGTAATGATGACTGGCGGCACATTTCCACTGAGAATCGGCGGTAGTAGCGGCGGCTGTCCTGCATTTTGCAGAATGTCCCGCCCCGGTTCGGACAGGATGAACCGAATGAATCGACAGGCGGCTTCGTATTCGGCTGCTGTTGCCGGGATCGACAGCGCGTTGCGGATTTCGCCGCTCAGGTTGACAGCGGACGGAAACCGGACGATCGTAACAGCCTCTGCGGCGGCGACAGCGGCAGAATAATAAACGACCGCAGCATCGGCGGCGCCTGTCGTCACGGCAGCCACTGCATCGGGAATCGTCGGAGCCGGGACGCTTGTCGCGGCGATGATCGCCTCAGCCAGATCCGTTGCACCTTCGGCTGCAGCAGCCTGCCTGATAAACCGCAGACTGCGGGCTGTCGCCATATCCTTTTCACCGACAACCCGAGCCAGACGAATACGCGGCGCGGCCAAATCAGCAATCTTGCCGAGTTGGCGTGGATTTCCGGCTTGTGTAATCAATACCATCTCGTTGGCCGAAAAAATGATCGACCAGTCAGTACCGGTGGCCGGAACCACCGCCGGATCGGAGGGCGCAAATACGTCACAGGTCGCGCCGCCAAAGATCCGTTCGGCCAGTTCCTTGGAACGGCCTGATGTCAGATTAACCGTTATCCCGTTTTCTATCGCTTCAAACGCCTGTTTCAGTTTTGTCAGCGGACCGGCCAACGAGTCAGCATGAAATACTTCCATGGTTTTCAATTTCGCCGTCCCACCCTTCTACACCTTCAAGACCGTAAAGAACAGCCAGCACAGCAATGCACCGACGACCGACATGGCAAATCCCCAGTAAATCATGCTACGGAACAGTTTTGTCTTGTCGGTGGCCGGACCGGCTCCGGCGATCAGCAACGCGCCGGTTGTCGACAACGGACTGACATCCACCAGATGACCGGCTACGACAACCGTGTTGATCAGCGCCATCGCATCGCCGCCACCGATATTTTTCAGCAGATCAGGGATCATCGGAATGAAGGCAGGCAGGATAACGCCGGAAGTGCTGGCATATACCGAAATGATCGCCGCTACGAATCCATAGACGGCTGTAACGGTGAACGGCGTGGAAAACTTGGCGATAAATGCGGCGAACAACGCCATGCCGCCGACGTCTTTCATCAGACTGATCAGCACTGTGACGCCGCACACCATGAGAATGGTACTCCAGGGCATCGCCTTGATCGCCTTGTTTTCGTCAGCTGCATTGAGCAGGGTCAAGATGGCGCCGATCGTGAAAGCCGAAAGCCCGACATCCTTTTTGAATACCAGGGCGATTACAAGCAAAGCGCCGATCCCGACGAGCGTCATCAGTTGTTGCCGGGTGAATGGCTCCACTTTGATCGAGAGCGCTTCGTTCACTTCCTGTGAAACGATTTCGTTTCTATTTTTCCAAAGCGCCAATCCTCCGAACAGGACATAGGCGATGACACCGACCGCCAGATGACCGAGGAAATTATAGAAGAATAAGGGAAACTCAAGGCCGGTGTAGCCGAGTTTTGCAACCAGGCCATTGGCAATGATGCCGGTCGGCGCGATCGGCGACGTGGCCCCGGCCTGACCGCCGTTACCCACCATCAGAGCCATCAGGAACGGATTGATGCCGACTTTTTCCGCCAGCAACATGCACGGGGGCGCCATCAGGGCGACAATTGCAATCTGACCCGGTCCGATGGAAGCCAATGCGAAAGCAACGAAAAACAGGATGATCGGCAACAGGGCGATCCGTCCCCCTACCGCTTTCACCGCATACTTGGTGATCTTGTCGATCGTTTCATTGGCCTGGGCAATGCCAAACAGGTACGTGACGCCTACCAGCGTCATAAACAGCGCCAAAGGAAATCCACCGATGATTTTTGCCGTGGAAACCCCGCCAAAGATCCCGCCGACGATAAAGGCGAGCGCGATGGCCAATACACCGATGTTCTTGGGAGTAACGCAACTGACAATCAGGGCGACCACCAGGGCAAGGAGTGACATGACCGCAATACTCACACTACGACCTCCTCAAATTTCGAACTCCCGGTCTGTAGACTATAACACCCGACATTGCTCCAGGCATTGGATCAGTCCCGCTTCGATCGCCGGCATACTCCGGTCGGACACAAAAGAATCCAGCTGTAAGAATGAATACTGTGCCACTTTATCGCCAAGAATTTCAGGCCCCACCGCCAATGCGATCACCGTGCCGCCGGGTTTCAGCCCTTTTGTCACATCCTGCGAGGCAAACAGGCTGTTGTCCAACACGACGACAACGTCGGGACAGGTATTATTGGCCGACCGTTGTCGCACGCTCTCCTCCGCGGTGCGAAGCACCGTATACATCGGTCCGCCGGGCCGATACGCCGCGAAACAGTTGAAAATTTGCACATGTTTGCCTTTCTGGCCGGCATGACGGCTCAAAGCGGCCACCAGTTTACCGACCGGCTGGCCAAATCTCCCATGAACGCGAACTTCCTTCATGATTGCAGCCCCTTTCCCCGCCCATAGTATCGATCGACCGCCTGCTGGATCTCGTCGATCCGCTCCGGCGTCAGGTGGCGGAAACGTCCTTGCGGTTTCAGATAATCGGCAACCGGGAGGAAAGTCGGCTCTACGGTCCGTCGACGAACCCCATCCTCCACTTCATACAACTCCCACAAACCGCATTCAACAGCCCGGCGGGCCGTCGCCACCGATTGGTCGGTCGCGATATCCCAGCCGCGATAGCAAGGCGCCAGGATATGGATATAACTGAAGCCATCCCGGGCGGCCGCTTTTTTGAATTTTTCCATCAGGTCCAGGGGATAGGCGATTGAGGCGCTGGCTGCATAGCCGATGCCGTGTGCCAGCATGATCGCCATCATGTCTTTTTTGCCGGTGGCCTTTCCTTTCTGCTGGTTGCTGGTGATCGCATACAACGGAGTCTGGCTGCCGGTCTGACCGCCTGTGTTCATGTACATCTCATTGTCATAACAGACGTGGATGATCGAATCGTTTCTCTCGGCGGCTCCGGACAGCGACTGAAAACCTATGTCGGCGGTACCGGCATCGCCGGCCCAGGACACCACGTTGACATCCTTGATTCCCTGCGCGTCCAGCGAGGCGCGGATGCCTGCCGAAACGGCCGGCGCGATTTCAAACAATGTGTGGTAAAACGGCACATTCCAGGCTGTACGCTGATTGTTGCCGCTAAGCGTCGCCATACAGGACGCAGGAATGGTCACGATGCTGCGGGAACCGAGCACCTTCATCGCCTGACGGCCGGCGATGGCTGCGCCACAGCCACGACACCCGGCATTGCCCGGACCGAACAAATCTTGCTGGGGAATATCTTGCATGCGTAAATTCATGACTCTACCTCCTCACAGTCCAAACCATTGGTACGCTTCGGTTTGCGGCGGCTGGCTTTCCGAACGGCTAATCAGCTGAGCGATCTCTTGCGGCCCGAAATCGCGGCCTCCCAGTCCAACGACAAAGCTGTTGATTACCGGCGCCTGCGGTCCGTACAGAGACGCTTTCAAGTCCAGCGCCAACGCTCCACCGGAACCGAAAATGATACTTTTGTCGATTACCGTAACCAAACGGCAGTTATTCAGTTGATTGCGCACCGCCTCGGTCGGAAATGGCCGATAGGCTCGGATTTTCAGTAAACCGATCTTTTTCCCGGCGTCACGGAGCTGATCGACAACGATTCGGGCATCGCTGACCGCCGATCCCATGGTGACGATCACATGCTCGGCATCTTCGGTCCGGTAGGCTTCGACGGCCCCATGCCAATCATGCGCTGCTCCGAACCGGTCCTTGTATTCGGCAGCAACGGTCTCGATCACGGCAAGCGAGCCTTTCATCGCTTCATCCTGCTGAAATTTGTAGTCCATGTAAAATTCGGGGCTGGTCACCGTATTGAGTCCCTGCGGGTTATTCACATCGAGAGCGGCGATCCGCTGAAACGGCAGGAATTCGTCCACTGCCGACTGGTCCGGCACATACACCTCTTCCTGGGTATGCGACTGGATATAGCCTTCATAGTTCACCATCACCGGCAAACGACAGAGTTCGGCAATCCGATAGGCCTGCACCGTCGTGTCCAGCACTTCCTGGTTGCTTTCACAGAACAGTTGAATCCAGCCCGCGGCATCCTGGGATACCGCGTCGCCATGTTCGGGAAACCGGCTATGCGGCGCAGACAGCGCCCGGTTCGCCACCGCCATGACCACGGGTTGGCGAAGGCCTGCCGTGTGATACACCACTTCCGTCATATATAAGAGGCCCTGCGAGTTGGTCACGGTAAAGCTGCGACTGCCGGCCAGCGAGGCGCCAAGTGCGGCGGCCAGTGCGCTATGGTCGCATTCCACCCTGACAAATTGGGTCTGCATTTCGCCATCCTCGATAAACTTGCTGATGCGCTCCATCGCCGGAAACGCCGGGGTAATCGGATAATAGGACAGGACTTCGATACGGGCCAGCTTGGCGCCGTAAGCCGCAGCTTCACTGCCGGTAAGTAAAATCGAACTCATGGTTTTCCCTCCCTTAGCGGAAATACGCCACGGTCGCCGGAGAACTCCGCGACCATGACGATGGCCTGTTGTGGACATTCGACCGCGCATGTGCCGCATCCGTTGCATAATTCCAGTACGACATCGGCCCTTTTTTCCTTTTCCACCAACGCCCCTTCCGGGCAGTACAGCAAACAGATGAGGCAACCATTGCATTTCTCGCCGATCTGCGGATGCTGCTCCCGCCAGACAATCCCTGACGGCGCTGCCGCCATACTGCCTGGTTTTGCCGAAGGAACAACAGGTAATGGTTTTGCCATGAATATCCCCTCCCTTTCTTCTTTTATCATTAGCAAAAATCATGCCAATGGTTCCGCAAATTCTGAATACGCCGAAAAAGCTGACAAATGGGGAAAGTGCGTTTTGTAACGCACTTTCCCCATTTGTCAATGTATCAAAAATGAAACACCACTGTTCAATATGAAACGGTTATTCGTTGTCAGATTTCAGTTTGCGCCAGAGCGTTGCCCGGGAAATCCCCAATAGATCGGCAGCCAGTTGCCTGTTGCCGCCTGTTGCCTGGAGCG
>CAZOJA010000140.1:0-6373 GCA_964579955.1 uncultured Veillonellaceae bacterium
TCCTGTATAGCGTGTGTGTGCAGGGGACGCGCGAGATCACCCGCTGGATCCTCGGCTACGGCGGTGAGGTCGAGGTCTTGGAGCCGGAGTCTCTGCGAGAGAAAGTGGCGGAAGCGGGGCGAAGGATGGCGGCGATGTACGGATGATGTATGAGGAGAATGATTTTGTGATGAAATCGCTTTTACAGGCAAGAATAGGAATGGAAATCAAATCAGACAGAGGACGGGGCATAATTATGATACAATAAAGCCGCGAAGGAGGATTGATGATTATGCCGCAAATCATTCCCATTCGAGACTTGAAAAATACCAGTGAAATTTCGCAAAAGTGCCATGCAACTAATGAGCCTGTTTTCATAACCAAGAACGGCTATGGCGATATGGTGATCATAAGTATGAAAACCGATGAAAAACAGCTGTTTATGCTGGACATCTACAAAAACTTGCCGAAGCGGAGAAGCAGCTATCGGAAGGGAAAGTGCGTGATGGAGAGGCTTATTTGCGCAACCTGAGAGATAAGTTCAAAGGAGTATGAGCTGGTGTAAAAAGTGGATGAAGCCTCCCAAATAGTCAGCGTTATGCGCTTTTTTACAGCACGCAGGATTACACAAGGGAAATGCTGTGACCGATAGCGAGAACTGAATTGCTTAGCTGGACGTCAAACCGGCAAATTTGTGCCGAGGGGGTGAGGCCCTCGCGCCGGTCAAAGCAGTGGGCGGAAGATAAAATATAACAGGACGGGCTGAAATTTTGGGACTGACACAAGGTTGTCGGTCCCTTTTTATGTTGAATTAAAACAATAATTGAAAATTGTCTATTGTTTGACAGAACGGTATGTGCTGCGGATGATATAGTAATCTCGGGATAAGCAGCGAAACGAACTTCCGATTTAAGTGTGAAAGGAGTGAAAGAATGCAAAAGAGCATCATGTCTCGTTTGGGCGCAGTAGCACTGGCGGCGATCCTGGCAATTTCGCTGACAACTATCGTATCTGCCGCGCCTGTGGACATCGGTGTCACGATGAAGTCGCCCGCATCAAGCGCGGCGGTCGTGGCAACGATGCCGGGTTTCCAGGATGTTCGCTACAAGACCTTCTTCCGTGACATGACGGTGAACGAAGGGCTTGTCATCCGACAGAGCCGCGTGGAAGGCGGAAAGATCATCATTCCGAAATATGGCATGTACTATACCACGCGCACAAATCCTGCCGAGCTGTTGAAAGGGGAAAAAACCATCATCCTTGGCAAGATGTACACGATTGTGGATACCGATGCACGGTTTGATGTCCTGAGCGATGTGTTCGCCAAGAAACGGCAACCGATACCGTTCGGCGATGGAACCAAAGCACTGGAGCTGGTCGACCTGTCCACCGAAGACAACGGTTATGAAGGCGTCAAAGCCAACTTCAAGATCCTGAAGCAGTCGGGGAACTATTATGGCACCGACTTCCCGGTTTCTGCCGATCCGAAAATGGGCGACATTACCAAAGGCGTCCTGCGCAATGGCACCGGCAAGAAAACCGGGTCCTATTACCCTGGCAAAGGCGGCGACTGGACTAGGGAGTTTTGGGATCGCTCCGCTAACACGAGCGGTCAGACCTATATCGTCGTGGACAGCACGACCGCCGAAGGGGTAAAGGTCAAGGAGTTCGGGACCCCTGCCGTTTACGCCATCTATGTTTCGGAAAAAGATCCGGTTCAGATGGTGATGGCGCCGGGTGAATCGGCCAAACTGGGCGATTACACCGTGAAAGTCCTCGCGGTCACAGCCGATACGGCAACGGTCGAGCTGGTCTCCAAGAACGGCGTCGTGACCCAAAAGGTGCTCGGCCCGCTGAACCACGAGACAGAGAAGTATCTGCCGACGGACCATGTGAACAAGGCAAACATGATCGTCCGTCCGAAATCGAACGAAGTCCAGGTTTCGTTGGACGTGTTCCGCGTTCCTTTCCGCAATGGCAAAGTGGCTCTCTTGGGCTACACCGACATTTTCCGACTTGCCGACGGCGACAAGTGGGCCGCTGACCCGCGGTTCACGGTTCGCCCCGACACCTGAAGCACCTGTTCGCAGTATATCGAGCTGATGATCGAGAATCAGGAAGAGATCATCCTCGATAGCGCCAACAACGTGCTTGTTGGTCCAAACGATTACTTCAAAGTCGTGATTGACGAATTCGACGGAACCACTGTTAAAGCTTGGCACCTGGAAGATTCCAAAGGCAATGTGACGATGAATCTTGCCGAGCGCGGCAAAGGCAAACATATCGATTTGCTGGTCAACGTCCGCTGCCGTACCGTAACCCAGTTTTTCAGCCGCATGATGGCGCCCTTGTTGATTGAACAGCAGGCTCAGATCAAGGCGCTAAAAGCGGGACAATAAACCTGTAATCTATCGATCGATGAGGCTTCGCGGCGGGCGGCGGATGCAAACAACCGTGCAGCGGCTCGCCGCGAAGGGATTCGCATGGAAAGGAGGGGAACCCATGAGACATCTGAAAAAAACTGCCGCAGCTATTGCTTTGGCTGGATTTGCAGCCGTGCAACTCGCTGCGCCACTTTTTGCGCAAGCAACGTACGCCGAAGCTCAGCCGGCTGTTTATTTCGCCAATAAGGAAAATCCGCCGCCGGCCAATCCGAATCCGCCACCCAAAGCGCCGGAAAAGGATCCGAACGCGAAACCGCCGGCTCCTCCGGAAGATGACAGCGGATGCAACTGCTGATGCGAATACGGTTTTCTTTCTGCGTTGGTTGTTGACAGAGTTCGACAACCTTTTTTTCTGCGCTTGTTCTCCAAGTGAAACAAGCGGGGATGTCAACCTGATGTGGAGGGGTATCACATGAAGTTTTCCCGCAGACAACTTCTCAAAACAGGCGCCGCCGTCGGCGCATTGGGCGCGACCGGGGCCTTCGCCGGCTCAGCCGCTGACCTCTTCCGGCAGAAAGTCTTTGAAACCCTGGCTTCCGACATCAAGGAAGATGTCATGATTCCGACGCATTGCAAAGGTTGTGCGGCGGATAACCGCTGCCATCTGCTGGTGCGCAGGATCAACGGCATGGCGGTGAAAGTCGAGGGCAACCCGGCCTCGCCAGGCAACCAGGGCCGGAATTGCGCCAAAGCAAGCGCCGCGCTACTGACGCTGTACAACCCGTACCGGGTCCGTTTCCCAGTCAAGCGGACGAACCCTGAAAAGGGGCGGGGAGTCGACCCGAAGTGGGTCGAGATCTCTTGGCAGGAAGCGCTGGACACGATCGCCGCCAAGCTGAAAAAAGTCCTGGCCGAAGATCCGCGCAAATTCGTGTTCATGACCGGACACGAGACAAGTCTGAACATCGAGGCGGCCGACGCATTCGCCCATGCCTGCAAGACGCCGAACGTCATCGTCGGGGCCACGTCGGTCGGCTGCGGCGGATCAAGCAGCCCTTTGAACGTGCTGGTGAACGGGGGCGCGCAAGCCAGGGCGGACATGCTGTACTGCAAGTATTTCCTCAATCTCGGTTCCAACTCCCAACAGGGAGGGAAAGGCAACGCCGAGGAGATCGACGCGTTTGTCAACGCAAAAGAACGCGGCCTGCGGGTTGTCAACGTGACGCCGGTCATCAGCCCGTCGATCGCCAAGACCGACGAGTGGGTGCCGATCATTCCCGGTACGGCAGGCCATTTCCTGTTGACCATGATCCATGTCATCGTGAATGAACTGAAGACGGTTGACGCGGACTATTTGCGCAACCGGACGAATGCCGCGTATCTGATCGATGAAACCGGCCGCTATGTGCGGACGGACGAACAACTGACCGATGCGGTGCGCGGGCTGAAGCTCGGCAAACCGCTGGTTTGGGATGCGGAAGCGAAGGAAGCGAGGCCGTTCGATTTTCCCGGCATTAAAAATGCCGCCCTCGAAGGTGAGTATCTGGTCAATGGGAAAAAGTGCCGCACCGCCTTTCAGTGTTTGAAGGACCATGTCAAGGGCTACACGCCCGAAGCCGGCAAAATCGTGTCGGGCATCGACGCCGAGACGGTCCGCCGATTGGCAAAAGAATGGGTGCAATACGCCCAGATCGGCAGCACGATCATGATCGACGGGGTTGTTTTCCCTTATCGTCCGGTGGCGATTATTGCCGAACAAGGGGCAAAATGCCATGTCGACAACTATATGGTGGTGCATGCGGCGAAGATCCTGGCCCAACTGGTCGGCGCCACCGATGCGCCGGGTTCGGCCAAGGCGAACGCCCGCCCCTTTGTGACGATCAATCCGGTCGATGGGTTGAACACATCAAGGGAGTTGTACTACCGCCCGCTGCGGCAGACGCCGACGGCGCTCAGCCTGAAAGAGCATTCGCCGCTCCCCGGCTCGTCGACCGGGATGGCGTGGCTTACGATGCGGGACCCCAAAGCCTACGGTTTCGAATATACGCCGGAAATCCTCGGATTTTGGGGGGGGAACCCCCAGGTTCTATTAGGAGATCCGCAGTCGATAAACGAGATTTTCAAGAAGTTTTCTTTTATCTTTGCCATATCGTATGAATTTGACGAGCCGACCGAGTTTGCCGATATCGTGCTGCCGGAGAGCAGCTGGCTGGAACGTTACGGCCTGACTGCGATCGTGCCGCGGACTTCGCTGACCGAGCAGTTCAAGACAAAAGGGGTGACCGGTTATGCCCTTCAGCAGCCGGTGCTGGAGAAACCGCTCTACAATACCAAGGAAGGCAACCAGATCATTCTGGAGCTCAGCGACAAGCTCGGCCTGCTCAAGGGGCCGAACGGTGTCCTGGCCGGGCTGAATTCGTCGCTGCGACTTTCCGGCGGCTATGCGCTGAACCCGGCGGGACAGTACAGCTGGCAAGAAGTGATGGATGCCCTGTGCAAGGCAAGGACCGGCGGCTTTCACAATCTGGACTGGTTTAAGAAGAACGGCCTGCTGTTGATGAAGGCGTACGGGGTGAAGGACTATTACGGCGTCAGCCGGTTCCCGGCAGCAAGGTATCCGTTGTATCTGGAAGAGTTTGTTTCGCACCGGGCCCGTTTGGAACAAGAGCTGGCAGAAAAAAAGATCGTCAGGCGGCCGGGCAATGAAACCGTGCTCAAGCAACTGGCGCCGCTGCCGTTCTGGGAGCCGCATCCGGAGCATAAGGCGCCGGCGGAGTTCGATTTGTATTGCATCAACTACAAGAACATGCAGCACCATTTTTCCTGCAATGTCTCCAACGCCTGGTTGATGGAGTTGACGGAGGACCAGGACCCGTACGCGCTGCATGTCATGATGAACGCGCAGACGGCTGCCCAAAGAGGTTTGAAAGACGGCGACCGTATCGAAATCGTGTCGTCTTCCGGCGGCAAAACGGCAGGCGCGATCAAGACCACACAGATGATCCATCCCCAAGTTTTGGGAATCGCCGGCGCATACCGGCCTCATTCGCGCAACATGAACCCGGCGGTGAACAAGGGCGTCGCTTTCGGCGAACTGCTCAAACTGTCGGAAGAATACATAAATCCGCTGAAGGTTTCGCTTGACCGGGATACGAAAGTGAAAATCCGCAAGTTGTAGGGGGTTGAAAAATGGCGCGTTACGGAATGGTCATCGACTTGAAGCGTTGCGTCGGCTGCTACGCTTGCGTGATGGCGTGCAAAGCGGAACACCTCACGCCACCGAAGGTGTTTTGGAATAAAGTGCTGGTGGAAGAAAAGGGAACCTATCCGAACGCCCGGATGACGTTCTTGCCGGTTCTGTGCAATCACTGCGCCAACGCGCCGTGCGAGACGGTCTGTCCCACCGGCGCGACGTACAAGAGGCCGGACGGGATTGTCGCGGTCAACCAGACCAAATGCATTGGCTGCGGCTATTGCGTGGTCGCCTGCCCTTATAGGCAAAGAACCTATCATGAACGGTCCGTCGGCTATTTTCCGGAAAAAGGCTTGACGATGCTCGAGCAAAGGGGCGATGTCAAACATACCCGCGGGACGGTCACGAAGTGCGACTTCTGCCTCGACCGCCTGAGCAAAGGAAAACTTCCTTCCTGCGTCGCCGCCTGCCCGGCCAAAGCGCGTTTGTTCGGGGACCTCGAAGACCCGAAAAGCGAAGCATCCCTCGCTTTGGGCAGAAATTCCGCCTACCGATTGCTCACGGGGCTCGGCACCGATCCCGCAGTTTACTACATTCCGGAATAAGGGGGCGAAAGAATGCAACTCGTCGTTCAAACTACCTGGGGGCATCTGGTTGCCTGGTACCTGTTCCTTGCCGGTGCCGGAGCCGGGCTGTATGTGATCTCGATCGGCGTGAAGCTGTTCCGGCTGAACGATTCGTTCGCCAAACCGGCGTATTATGCAAGCCCGTTCATCGTGATCGTCGCTTCGGTCCTTTTGCTGCTCGACCTGGGGCA
>CAZOJA010000141.1:0-6361 GCA_964579955.1 uncultured Veillonellaceae bacterium
ACCGCGGGCCTATTACTCGATTGTTGCCCTGGCGCCGGCGATTTTTCTGGTTTCGCTGATCTCCAGCCTGCGCGGCTACCTGCAAGGTTGGCAGATGATGACGCCGACCGCGGTGTCACAGATTGTCGAACAATTGCTGCGGGTCGTCACGATGCTGGCTTTGGCGTATTACCTGCTGCCGCGCGGCTTGGCGTTCGCAGCCGGCGGAGCCAGCCTGGGGGCCGCGGTAGGCGCTTTGGCTGCGCTGGCCGTACTTGTCTGGTATTATGGCTGTTTGCAGAGAAGTCTGCCGCCGCAAGCGGCAGTGCAACAAATGGGGCCGGGCAGGGAAAGAAACGGCGCGATCATGAAACGGATCGGCATGCTGGCCTTGCCGGTGGCGCTATCCAGCTTGATGCTGCCGGTGGTGGCAAACCTTGACTTGTTCATCGTGCCGCTGCGACTGGAAGTCGCCGGCTTTTCCGTCAGTCAGGCGACAGAACGGTTTGGCTACCTGACCGGCATGGCAGTGCCGCTGGTCAATCTGGCCACGATCGTCACCGCTTCGCTGGCAGTCAGCCTGGTGCCGGCGATTTCGCAGTCCAAGGCCTTGGATGACAATCCGACGATATTGCAGCGGACAGGTTTGGCGATGCGGCTCGCCTGTTTTACCACGATTCCGCTCGCAGTGATGTTGGCGGTGTTGGCGGAACCGGTGGTGGAAGTGCTATACCGTGCGCCGGGGGCGGCGGCGGTCACCCGCATCATGGCCGGCAGTATCTTCCTGCTGGGGCTGCATCAGGTATCGACCGGCGTATTGCAGGGACTGGGCCGCACCAGCATTCCATTGATCACCATGGGACTGGCTGCTGTGCTCAAAGTCGTTCTCAACTGGCTGCTGACCGCAATGCCGGCGTTGGGGATACAGGGTGCAGCAATCGCCACTTTGGCCGATATCGGGCTGGCGGCGCTGCTGAATCTGTTCTTCATTTACCGATATACTGGTTATGTTTTTTGTTTTGCCGATCTGTTGAAAAATTGCGGTGCTGCGCTGATCTTGGCGACGATTTTGCATTGGGGCTATCCGCCGCTGCAGGAGCTGCTTGACAACCGATTTATTGCCATGGGGATGATCTCCGCGTTTGGCGGACTTGTATATGTGGGAGCGATGCTCTGCTGCGGCGGTCTGACCCGTAGGGACCTGGAGCGATTGCCGTTCGTCGGGCCGCGGTTGGCAAAGCAGGCAGGGGAATAAAAAAGAGTAGCGCTGGGACGGGTTCGATTGAATCGAACTCGTCGTTTTATCAGGTAATGTGGCAAAAAATCTTGCGCAGACGGGGTTCTTATTTTTTTATGGAATGGGAGAATTGGTAATTGAAGCTATTCATCGCGGAAAAGCCCAGTCTGGGAGCGGAGATCGCCAAATATCTGCCGGGGCCGCTCACTCGTCGGGATGGCTATATCACTACAGGCGACGGCGTGGTGACCTGGGGGTTTGGTCACATCCTGCGGCAGGCGGAACCTGGCGAGTATGATCCGAAGTATGAAAAGTGGCGGATGGAAGATTTGCCAATTATCCCGGTGACTTGGAAACTGTTGGTATCGCCTTCCTGTCAGAAACAATTCGACGTGATTAAGAAACTGATTGACGAAGCGACGGAAATCGTCCATGCCGGTGACCCTGACCGCGAAGGACAGCTGTTGATTGATGAAGTGCTGGAGTATGTCGGCAATCAAAAGCCGGTCAAGCGGGTTTTGCTCAATGCGCTGGATGAAAAAAGCATCAGGCAGGCGCTGGCCGCGCTGCGTGACAACAAGGATTTTCAGAATCTCAAGCAATCGGCGCTAGCTAGGGCGCGGGCCGACTGGCTGATCGGCATGAACTTTTCGCGGGCCTTTACGCTGGCTGCGCAGCGGGCCGGGCACCGGACCACCCTGCCGGTGGGCAGGGTAAAAACGCCGACGCTGGCGCTGGTCGTCAGACGGGAACGCGAGATTGAGGGTTTTCAACTGGTGGATTACTTCACCGTCAAGGCCGATTTTCAGCATGAAAACGGCCTATTCACCGCGTACTGGAAGCCGGCGGATGATCAGGCGGGGCTGGATGGCGAGGGGCGCTTGGCGGACAACGCGGTGGCCCAGGCGCTGCTGGCGAAACTGACGGCGCCACCGCAAACTGCCGAGATTGTCCAGTGCGAGACTGTTGAGAAGAGAGAGCCGCAGCGGTTGCCGCTGTCGCTTTCTTCGCTGCAGGTGTTGGCAGGCAGGAAGTTTGGCTATGATCCGCAACTGGTGCTGGACACGGCGCAAAAATTGTATGAAAAAAAACTCACCACCTATCCGCGTTCCGATTGCGATTTTCTGCCGGAGTCCCAGCTAGCGGACGCCGCCGTGATTCTGGGCAATTTGCGCAGCAACAAATCGGCGGACCTGGCGGCTTGGGCTGGCAGGGCCGATGCCCGGATTCGCAGCCGGGCCTGGAATGACAAAAAAATAACGGCCCACCACGCGATCATTCCCACGGTGGAAAAGTGTAGCGGGGCAGGGCTAAGTGAGACCGAGCAAAATTTATACTATCTGATTGCGCAGGCCTATATCGCGCAATTTTTTCCTGTCCATGCCTATAGTCAGACCAAGGTGGCAGTTCGCCATGCCGCAGAAAATTTTACCGCAGGCGGGCGCATCGTCCGTGAGATGGGCTGGAAGGAACTTTACGGCGTGGACGCCGACGATAAAAAAGAGGATGACGAAGGGATGCTGCCGCCAATGGCAACGGGCGACAAAGTCGACTTTGTCCAGGCTACCGCCGAAAAGAAGAGCACTAGGCCGCCCGGCCGGTTTACCGCGGCCACGCTGCTGGCGGCGATGAAAGAAATCCACAAATACGTCAAGAACCCGGAGCTGAAAAAACAGCTTAAGGATGTGAGCGGTATCGGCACCGAAGCGACGCGAGCCACGATCATCACAGAGTTGGTG
Organism: uncultured Veillonellaceae bacterium; assembly: GCA_964579955.1. Lineage (GTDB taxonomy): Bacteria > Bacillota > Negativicutes > UBA1444 > UBA1444 > UBA1444. The sequence continues at coordinate 2,956 of CAZOJA010000141.1, forward strand.
ACGCGGGGCTTCTTGCGGGAAGAAAAAAAGAAAAAGTTCCTGATACCCACGGCAGCGGCTTATCTGCTGATCGATGCGTTGCCGGAGGAACTGACGTATCCCGACTCCACGGCGCTATGGGAAAACATTCTCAGGCAGATGGCTGAAGGCAGCCAAAGCTTGGAGGAGTTTCTGCGGCGTCAGGCGGAGTATACGGCGGAAATATGCGCACAGGCGACCGGCCTGCGCTTTGCGCTGAAGGGCGACTATCCCTGCCCTCGATGCGGCAACGGGGTTATGCAACCAAGAAACGGCAAGAACGGTAAGTTCTGGGGCTGCTCACAGTACCCAGCCTGCCGGAATAGCTGCGACGATAAGGACGGCGCGCCGGATATGCCGCTGCAGTCAGCGCGGGCAGGCGGGTAACATGAGCGAACTGCCGATAGATGAAATCCTGCCGGAACTGAAAACGACGCTGATGGATCAGGTCAATCTGGTGCTGGTTGCGCCGCCGGGCGCGGGAAAAACCACCCGGGTTCCCCTGGCGTTACTTGGCGAGCCCTGGCTGGCCGGTCGCAAGATCGTTGTGCTGGAGCCGCGCCGCTTGGCGGCCCGGGCCGTCGCCAGGTACATGGCGACGCTGCTTGGCGAAACGGTCGGCAGGACCGTCGGCTACCGGGTGCATCGGGATACCTGTGTTTCGGCGCATACGCGGATCGAAGTGGTGACGGAAGGCGTGCTGACCAGGCTGCTGCAAAGCGATCCGGCGTTGGAAGATGTGGGCCTGGTGATTTTCGATGAATTTCATGAGCGCAGCCTGCAGGCGGACTTGGGCCTGGCGCTGGCGCTGGAGTGCCAGGCGGTGCTGCGGGAAGATTTGAAGCTGATTGTGATGTCGGCCACGCTGGAAACGCAGGCGATTGCCTCGCTGCTGGGCGAGGCGCCGGTGATCCGCAGCGAGGGGAAGCTGTTTCCGGTCCAGACGTTCTATTTTTCGGCGCCCTCAGAGGAAAGCCTGGAAAAAAGCATTGCCGACCGGGTGCAGGTCGCGTTGCGCCAACAAACCGGCGATATTCTGGTGTTTTTGCCTGGCGCTGGCGAAATTCACCGCGTGGAACGATTGCTGGAAGGCAGAACCATTGACGAACCGGTAAAAATCACTTGCCTGTATGGCGACCTGTCGCCTGATCGGCAGGATGAGGCACTGTTGCCCTCTCGGTCCGGTCAACGAAAAGTCGTGCTGTCGACAGCCATCGCCGAAACCAGTCTCACGGTGGAAGGCATCGGGGTGGTGATTGACAGCGGACTGATGCGGGTGCCGCGGTTTTCGCCCCGTACGGGAATGTCCCGACTGGAAACGGCCCAGGTGTCGCGTTCGTCGGCGGATCAACGCCGGGGCCGGGCGGGGCGTTTGGGACCAGGCAGCTGCTATCGCCTATGGACCGAACAGGAGGATGCCAGGCTGATCCTGCGCAATACGCCGGAAATACTTGAGAGCGACTTGGCCCCGCTGGCCCTTGAACTGGCAGCCTGGGGCGCAAGCGAACCGCAGCGGCTCCGCTGGATCGACCTACCGCCGCAGGCTGCTTGGTGTCAGGCGGTCGAACTGCTGCAGGAACTGGGGGCGGTCGGCGCAGACGGAAAAATTACCGCGCATGGACAGCAGATGAATCGAACCGGGCTGCATCCCAGGCTGGCGCATATGCTGCTGACGGCGATTCCGCTGGGTCTGGGGCGGGAGGCGTGCTATCTGGCGGCGCTGCTCAGTGAACGGGATGTGCTGCGCAGCACCGATCGCTCGGAAGATGTTGATCTGCGGCTGAGACTGGCGATTATCCGGCAGGGGCAGGCAGGCCTTGACGAGGCTGGTCAATCGGCGTATATCGTGGACAGGAACCGTTTAGGGCGATTGCGGCAGGAAATCGCCTATTGGCAGAAAACCTTTGGCATTGCCGGGAAAACGGCGTTTGATAGCGACTGTTGCGGGATTTTGCTGGCACTGGCCTACCCGGACCGGATTGGACAGGGCAGGGGCAAAGGGCGGTTTTTGCTGCGCAATGGCCGGGGCGCGGTACTAAAGGAGCAGCAACCGCTGGCAGGCGAGGCGTATATTGTGGCGGCTGATTTGGCGGATGGCGGTGCGGACAGCCGGATTTTTGCGGCGGCCCCGGTAACCGAACAAGCCTTGCGCAAGCATTTGGCCGAACAGATTACAGAGACGCTGACGGTAAGCTGGGATAGCCGGACCCAAGCTGTCCGGGCAGTAAAGTCTGAGCGACTGGGTGCGTTGGTGCTCAAAGAAGAGATCGTGGCGGTTCGCGACCGAGAGCAAGTGATGACCGCCCTGTTGCAGGGCCTTCGACTGGAAGGGTTGGCTATTTTGCCCTGGACCCCGGGGTGCAAAGCGCTGCTCAACCGGCTGCGGTTTATCCAGCGGTTGGCGCCGGATTGGCCGGACTTCGGGGACGATAGTCTCTTGCGCGAGCTGGAAATCTGGCTGGCCCCGTATCTGGACGGTATCAGGAATGCGCAGCAACTGGACCGGATAAACCTTGGCGAAGCGCTGTTGGCGAGACTGACCTGGGAGCAACAACAAACGTTGAACCAATGGGCGCCGACGCATCTGGCAGTACCCAGCGGACGCCGGATTGCCTTGGATTATTCGGATTCGGCCGCGCCGGTGTTGGCAGTCAAGTTGCAGGAAATGTTCGGTGCAACCGAGACGCCGAGCATTGCCGGTGGCCGGACGCCAGTGACCCTGCAGCTGCTGTCGCCAGCCGGGCGGCCGATCCAGGTAACCCGGGATTTGGCCAGCTTTTGGCGGCAGGGATATTTTGCCGTAAAAAAAGACCTGAAAGGCCGTTATCCCAAACATTACTGGCCGGATGACCCATTGACCGCCGCGCCGACCAACCGGGTCAGACCACGTGAAGCAGACGGTCGATGAAAATCAACGTCGATGCGGTGATAATCTGGGACTGGGGGCTGGCTGATCGGCCGGTTAGGGTGTAGAATAAGAACAATATGTTTTATAGGGAGTCGCTATGCTCGAAAATCTGTCACGCAAAGGTCTGTTCCACCTGTTTATCGTTTATACGGTTTGGAGTACCACCTATCTGGGGATGCGGGTCGGCGTAGACCCGGCCAATGGTTTTCCGCCGTTTCTGTTCGGTGCCTTGCGCATGGGGGCGGCTGCGTTGATTCTGTTCGCACTGGCCCGGTTGCAGCATTACACGATCAAACCAACCAGGCAGGAATTGGTGTCGTTGGTCCTGGTCGGCAACTTGCTGTGGATGGGCGGCAATGGCCTCGTTCTCTGGGCGTTGCAGTTCGCTGATTCGGGGTTTGCCTCGTTGATTGTCGCATCAGCCCCTATCTGGGCAACCCTGATCGAGTTGGTGCAGTACAAGAAAAAACCCTCGACGGT
>CAZOJA010000142.1:0-6342 GCA_964579955.1 uncultured Veillonellaceae bacterium
CTGCTTTGTCCTGATGACGGCGATACCGGCTCCCTGCCGTCGTTCGCGTCCGTCCGAGGGCGTATTGACAATCTGGCTGCCAATCATCATCTGGCTGGAGCCGCCACCATCGAGATTCATCGCCTCGACCGCGCCCTGCTCCAGCATGAACTGAGCCAATTCCGTCAAGGTAAATCCCACGCTGCCGCGACGTCGTCCATCGACCACCACCAGCAGCGCCTTGCCATCCCGGGTAAGTCCCAGAGCCGAGCGCGGCGCGCGGCCTCCAGCCACATCGCTGCCAAACTCTTCGCCCACTGTCGTCACATACGGCTCTCCGTTTTTCACCAGACACGGTCCGGCGCCTACGGCCTGAACCACTTTGTCCCAAACCGGTCCCAGCGTCTGAACGATTTTGATCGGGTCGCCGATTTTCAGGTCTGCCATCAGCCAGGCCTGCCGCCCGCTGACCGACAGCACGACCGCCCCTTCGGGAATCACCGAATTGTCGTCACGAATATCGATGATCTTTCCGTCACGGACGATGTATTCTTTACCACCGCCGGCGGTCAGTGTCCAATAGGCAAAATAGGTGTTGTATAGAATCAGCTCGGATTCGCCGCGGCCGCGATTGACGCCGTCGATCGGCACTTTTGATTTGTCCGGCAATTCCACATAGCCGGAGTAGGCGGGCGTATCAATAATAATCTTGCCGTCCGGCAACACGCCAAAACTGGTCCGCGGCATATCCGGCGTACTGACCAACGTCCGGTCGATTTTCAGCAAGCCGAGGATTTCGCCGCTACGCATATAGTATGGACCATTGATCATGGCTACGGCATCGGGGTTGCGGGCGGCCATCTCCGACAGCGGCTCGATGCCGGCGACCGAGTCGTTGGACAATACCGGACGCAATGCATAGCCGGCTTTGAAATCGACTTCCAATACGTGCGCTTTGACCGGACCGGCGGAGCGGCCGGTGAGAAACTCGCGATAAATCAAGCCGGGCCCGATCACGTACTCGCTGCGGCTCTGATAGTTTTTCAACAGGTCGATCACCAGGCGCGGCGGTGAGCTGAGTTGGCTGACTTTTGGCAACACTGCCATTTTAAGCGGAACAACGGCCTTGAATTGGCCGCCGCCCAGATCGACAAACCTCAGTTTGTCGATGAAGGGATCGACAAACGACAATTGGCTGACGTTGCTACGGTTCAGTGTGTCCGGCAGATCGATCTCCACTTGATGGGGCGTTTCCGTAACACTGACGGTATAAGCGGGAATCGCCGTCAACTCCAGCACGATGCGGAAGGTGTTCTGGTCGGCATGAACACGCACTTTCTCAAGCAAAGGGACCGGCGCAGGAGTGGGCGGTTTCGCCCAGACCAACCCAGTTGTGGCCATCATTAGGATTATGCCGAGCGCAATCGCTATCAGCCTTGGTCGGAAAATTTGCTGCTGCATCGTTATCACCGATAGTTCTTTGTGGTTTTATTATATCCCTCTATGGTTTTATTATATAACAAAACAGCCGGCGTGTCGCCGGCTGAGCGTTGCTGCCTATTTCGCGCCGTTTTGTTTCAGGCCGCTGTTTGTTGGCGGGTGAACCACACCGGGATTGCTGAGGTTGCGGTACATCATCGCGGCCAGTCCGGTCCCGCCGGCCGCCGCCATGTTGCGGGTCATCTCGGTGTCCAGCATCGACTGGATGATCTCGGTTCGCTGGTTATTGCCGCCGAGTTCGCTTTTCGGCACGGTGTCCCGCATCGATTTCAGCAACATGTTGAGAAAAACGCTCTCCATTTCCTGACAGGCTTTCTTCAGTTTGGCATCGTCAGCTGCCTTGTCGCCGGTCGCTTTCAGCGAACCGGTGAGACGCGGGTCCCAGGCCGGCAGGTTTACGGGAGCAGCAACCGTATTGATCGCCATGTTAAATCAGCTCCATTTCCGCATGCAATGCCCCGGCGGCTTTCATCGCCTGCAAGATCGTGATGATGTCACGCGGCGTGGCGCCGACCGAGTTCAGTGCCGCCACCACATCACCGACACTGGCGGTGGAAGGCAGTACTAAAAGGTTGCCGCTGGCTTCCTGGGCATTCACGGTTTGCCGTGGCGTGGTCACCGTGCGGCCGCCGGAAAACGGGTTGGGCTGTGAGACATCACGCGTCTTGGTGATCTTAACGGTCAGGCCGCCCTGGGCGACTGCCACTTCGTCAATCGCCACATTGGAACCCATGACGATGGTGCCGGTACGCTCGTTGATCACCACCCGCGCCACTTCATCCGGCTTGATCCGCAATTCCTCGATCGCAGCGACGAAGCCGACGATATCGCGGGCATACATCGCCGGCACACCGATGGAAACCGTACCGGGATCGCGGGCCATGGCCACCGTGCCAAAGCGGGCCGTAATCGCCTCGGCGATCCGGGTGGCGGTGGTAAAGTCGGGACGGTTCAGGGCCAGGTTAAACTGACCGTTGGCACCGATCTGGAACGGCACTTCCTTCTCGACGATCGCGCCGTTGGTGATCAGACCGACGGTGGGGAAATTCTTCTGCACGTTGGCACCGGAACCGCCGGCATTGAATCCGCCGGTCGTGACAGCCCCCTGGGCCACGGCATAGACCGAGCCGTTGGCTGCCCGCAGCGGGGTCTGGATCAACGTGCCGCCAGCCAGGCTTTTGGCATCGCCCATCGAGGAAACGGTGACGTCGATCGTATCCCCCGGTTTGACAAAGGCCGGCAGTTTGGCAGAAATCATTACTGCCGCCACGTTTTTCGACTGCAGGGTCGCCTGGTCGACGACCACTCCGAACGAACGCAGCATATTCACGATCGACTGGATGGTGTTGACGCTTTTATTGGAGTCGCCGCTGCCGGCCAAACCGAATACCAGGCCATAGCCAACCAGCTGGTTGGCCCGCACGCCCTGCACTTTGGCCACATCCTTGATCCGGGCGTTCACTGGCGCCTGGATCGCAGCGTTTACCGGCGCCGCCCAAGCCATTATTATCGTCAGCATCCCTATCAGAACCTGCGCTGCCTTGCTCATCTTACCACCTCATTAAGTCGGGGACAGTCCCCTTAAAAGAACCAGTTCCAGATTTGGGTCAATATGCCCTGCCGCTGCTTGTTGACAAGCGGTCCGCTGCCGGTCACCAACAGTTTGGCGTCGGCGATGTTGCTGGACAACACGCTGTTATCGGCCCGGATGTCGGAAGGTCGGACCTGGCCGGAAATGTTGATCCGCTGCTCCTCGCCATTCTGGCGGATGTTCTGCACACCGGAGATGACCAGATTGCCGTTCGGTTTCACCTCGATCACTTTTACCGTCAGGCGGGCGGTCACTTTATTGGTATTGTTGATTGAACCCTGGGCCTTGAAGCTGTCGTCCTGGGCCAGGCTGGAATCCGGAATGAAGCCAAGGAGACCGGTTCCCTTGTCCACATTGTTGGCGGCCGATTTGGAATTGCTGGAAGAACCGGTACGGCTGGCTGTCGAACTTTCGTTGACCACCACCGTCAGAATGTCGCCGACAGCGCGGGCCCGCTGATCACCGAACAGTACCGAGGTTTGCGCCGTGTCACTCCATAGAGATGACGCAAACGCCTGACTGGCGCTCAGCATCAACCATAGTATCGAACATCCCAGCAGTTTGCTTAACGATTTCATTGCTTCATCCCCCTTGATGATTCAGCACCAGCACCGATTTGTCCGCCTGGACCCTGCCGGTCAGGATCCGTTTGGTTGTCAGGTTCTGAACTCGGATCATATCTCCGGCGGCGCCTTGGGCCATCGCCAAACCGCCTGCCGATACCTCGATATCGCCGATCCGGGCGGCGATGCGGATGATTTCACCATGGCGGACCAGGATCGGCCGGCTCAGCAGCCGCTCAAACAAAACCGTTCCTGGCGTCGCTGACTGACGAACCTGCATGCCGACCACCTTGGCCAGGTCGGTGATATAGCCGGCTTGCAGTTTGCCCGCATCCATCGGTTCCAGCCGGACGGAATGGGCCTGGATGATATCGCCGGCGTTAAGGTTTCCTACCGTCACCACGACTTCCAGGATCCGCTTGACTTCAAACTGCACCGGCACCTTGGCAAAAGCAGCGCCATCCGTCCGCACCGCCACCAGTACGGTGGTCGGTCCGTTATAGCGGACTTGACCGGCCAACTCCGGCATTAGTTCCAGTTTGCCGAGCGGCGCCTGCAGATCGCCCGGCGCCTCGATCATCATCACGGTAGCACCGACTGCCGCCTGCGCGATGTGCGATCGTGCCAGTTCGGCAATTTTCTGACCGCTCACGGCTTGCGACGAAGTGGTGATCTTAAAACTGGCCGGCACGCTCCAGGTAATGGCGGAAAAATCGGCGCGTGTCGCCAGCAGTTTTTGCTCGAGTGACTGCGGCGTGAAAAAAATCGTTGCTCCGGGCGCCGGCGCCTCGCCCAGCCGCAGCTGCTTCAAAAAGTTGACCCGCTCGGCGGCGCCGCCGCTGATTTCGGCAATGTCGCCGAAGTTCAGCTCGGGGCCGCGTACCAGGCTGACCGGTTTGACGGAGATTGTCACGTTTTCGGCGAAAACGGCCGGACTTAAGGCCAGCATCAGGCATAGCCCCAGCAGTGCCGCCAGCGTCCGTCTCATTGCAGTCACCTACCGTTTCATCTGGTTAGCCGTCGACAGCATCTCATCCGAGGTGGTGACGGCCTTGGCGTTGATTTCGTAGGCCCGTTGGGCGATGATCATGTTGACCATCTCTTCGACGATCTGCACGTTGGCCATTTCGATATAATTCTGCACGATCGTGCCGGCGCCGTCGGTGCCTGGATTGGAAACCACCGCCGGACCGGAGGCGTTGTTTTCCTTGAACAGATTGCGGCCGATGCTGTCCATTCCGGCCGGATTGACAAACCGGGCCAGTTGGATCTGCCCGAGTTCCTGTGGCGTGGCCTGGCCGGGAATCGTCGCCGTGACCAGACCTTCACCGGAAATCGTCACAGCGGTCGCGGTCTGCGGAATCGTGATCTGCGGTTCGAGAAAATAGCCTTCGGACGTGACGATACGGCCCTGAGCGTCTTTCTTCAGGGTTCCGTCGCGGGTATAACCCAGAGTACCGTCCGGCATCGTGATCTGCAGAAAGCCGTCGCCTTCGATGGCAATGTCCAGCGGGTTGCCGGTGGCCTGGAAGTTGCCGGTGGTAAATACGCGCTGCGTCGCTACCTGCCGGACGCCATGCCCCATCTGCACACCGGTCGGCAGCATGTTGTCCGGCCCGGTCGTCGCGCCGGCCTGACGGATCGTCTGGTAAATCAGGTCCTGAAAATCGGTGCGGACTTTCTTGAAGCCGGTGGTGTTGACGTTGGCCAGATTGTTGGAAATCACGTCGATGTTGGCCTGCTGCGCCACCATACCGGATGCCGCCGTCCATAAGGATCGCATCATAATACAAAAACCTCCCCGGATGCCAAAATCAGCCGTCTCGGTCATTCGACGGCATGCGGGGCCCCCACGAAGGTCCGGCCCCCTAAGTTGTCACTGTCTGCTCTGTCGGTTCATCATGCCGGTTAGACCCTGGCGACTTCGTTAGCCGCCTTGTCGAGCAGCGCATCATGGGTCTGCACGACTTTGGAATTGGTTTCGTAGGCGCGGAAGCCGGCGATCATGTTCACCATTTCCGAAATCACGTTGACGTTGGAAAGTTCCAGGAAACCTTGCCGGAGCGGCGGTGTCGCCTGCTGCGGCTCCACTCCTTCCGGCGGCCGGAACAGGTTGGCGCCTTCCTTGCGCAGCCGGTTTTCTTCGGCAAAGCTGCTGATCTGAAATGTATTGTTCTCTATTCCGTCGAGAAAAATCCGTCCGTCTTCGGAAATGGTCACTTTCCCGGCCTGTCCGGCCGGGTCGAGAACGATCGGCCCGTTCAGGCCGAGCACCTGATTCCCGTCCTGGGTGACCAGCTCACCGCCGGCACTGCGGGTAAACGCCCCGTTGCGGGTGTAACGCAGGCCGGCCGGCGTCTGAATGGTAAAGAATCCTTTGCCTTCGATCGCCACATCCAGCGTGTTGTTGGTCACACGGGTAATGCCGCCGCTATGGTGGGTCGCAATCGTATCGATCCAGGCCCCGGCCCCCATGCTGCCGATTTCCGGTTCCTTTTCCCCATCGTGTATCCGACGGATCTGCCTGCTGGCATAGTCCTTGATCACGGCAAAGTCTTTCTTGAATCCGGCTGTGTTCGCATTGGCCAGGTTGTTTGCCGTTACGTCCGCCCGCAGCGACTCGACAAGCATGCCTGACGCCGCGATATAAATCCCCCGAATCAAACAAACACCCCGCTTCACTATTCCTTCTACCAACAGGTATCGGAA
>CAZOJA010000143.1:0-6336 GCA_964579955.1 uncultured Veillonellaceae bacterium
TGGCCTGCTCCATCTTCCAGGACAAGAAACGCTGGACCCTGTTGATGAAGAGCGCCATGAAGGCAGACCATTCCTGGAAAACTTCGGCGAAAGAGTATGCGTCCTTGTATAGCCGGATTATAAAGGAGGATTTTCATGTATCATAATAAAGCGGAGTTTATCAATGCCTATCTGCAAAAGTTCCAGAGCCTCCACGGCAAGGGCGTCGACGAAGGCTCGAACAAGGAGCGCTATGAAGCGCTGGCAGGGCTGGTCCGCGACATGATCGCCCAGAAATGGGCCCGGACCAATAAACAGTACTTGGAGCGCGGCGTCAAACAAGTCTATTATTTTTCCATTGAGTACCTACAGGGGCGGATATTGATCACCAACCTGCTGAATCTGGATTTGCTGGAAATGTGCACCGAAGGGTTGGGCGACCTGGGGATCAGCCTGGCAGAGTTGACCGAGCAGGAACCCGAAGCGGGCCTGGGCAGCGGCGGTCTCGGCCGGCTGGCTTCCTGCTTTCTGGACTCGATCGCTTCGTTGCATTTGCCGGGGCATGGTTGCGGCATCCGTTACCGCAACGGCATGTTCAAGCAGAAGATCATCGATGGCTACCAGGCTGAACTGCCGGATCCCTGGCTACGCGACGGCAACGCCTGGGAGTTCCGCAAGGCAGATAAGGCGGTGGTCGTGAAGTTTGGCGGACATGTCCGGGAAGAGGAGGTTGACGGGAGCCGCAAGTTTCATCACGAAGGCTACGAACCGATACTGGCGGTGCCGTATGATATGCCGGTGGCCGGCTTTCGCAACAATAACGTGAACACGCTGCGCCTATGGAGCGCCGAAGTGTTGCCGTCAACCGAAGATGGCCCGATTTCCGACAGCGACTACATCAAAGCGATGGCTTATCGCCGCGCAGTCGAATCGATCACCGAGATGCTTTATCCGGACGACTCGCGCTATGAAGGCCGCGTTTTGCGTCTGAAACAGCAATACTTCATGGTTTCGGCCGGTTTACAGAGTATCGTAAGACATTTCAAGAAAAAGCACGGCTCGTTGCTGGAGTTCCATGAAAAAAACTCCATCCATATCAACGACACGCATCCGGTGGTGGTGATTCCCGAATTGATGCGAATCCTGCTGGACGAGGAAGGCTTGGGCTGGGAGGACGCCTGGCGGATCACCCTGAACTCGGTTTCTTACACCAACCACACGGTGATGCCGGAGGCGTTTGAGAAGTGGCCGGTGGAAGTGTTCCGCGACTTGATGCCGCGGATTTTCATGATCGTCAACGAAATCAACGAACGCTGGTGCGCCGACCTTTGGAGCCGTTATCCCGGCGAATGGGACAAGATCCGCGAGATGGCGATCATCGCCGATGGCTTTGTCCATATGGCTCATTTGGCGGTGGTCGGCAGCCACAGCGTCAACGGAGTGGCCAGAATCCACACCGAGATCCTGAAAAAATCGGTGCTGCGCCGGTTCTATGAGTATTTTCCCAGCAAATTCAACAACAAGACCAACGGTATCACTCACCGGCGCTGGCTGATGAAAGCGAATCCCGATTTGAGCGAGTTGATCACGGAGACAATTGGTCAGAGCTGGATGGCTCATGCGACAGACCTGCACAAGCTTTCGGCCTATGCGGGCGACCCCGTGCTCGGTGAGAAGGTCGCCATGGTCAAGGCCTGCAACAAGGAACGGCTGGCGGCTTACGTCAAGCGCACCACCGGCCAGACGATCAATCCCGAATCGATTTTTGACTGCCACATCAAGCGGATCCACAACTATAAGCGGCAGAATCTGAATGTGATGCATATCCTGGATCTAGCCAACCGTATCCGGGAAAACCCTTCTCTTGACATCACGCCGCGCACCTTCTTCTTTGCCGGCAAGGCGGCGCCATCTTACTACCAGGCGAAACGGACGATCAAACTGATCAATACGGTGGCGGCGATGATCGATGCCGATCCGTTATTGCGGCAAAAGCTGAAAGTCGTGTTCCTGGAGAATTACCGCGTGTCTCTGGCTGAAATCATCATTCCGGCCGCCGATGTCAGCGAGCAGATTTCCACTGCGTCCAAGGAGGCGTCCGGCACCGGCAACATGAAGTTCATGATGAACGGCGCGGTGACGATCGGCACGCATGACGGGGCCAATATCGAGATCCGCAACGAAGTCGGCACGGAAAATTTCGTCGCTTTCGGCCTGACGGCGGACGAGGTCATTGATTTCCAAAAACGTGGCGGTTATAATGCGCGGGCAGTATACGAAGCCGATCCCCGCTTGCGTCAGGTGGTCGATCAGCTGGTCAGCGGCGAATTGCCGGCGAGTCGGGAAGAGTTCCGTGAGATGTATGATGGGTTCCTGCATTATAATGACGAATTTTTCCTGATGGAAGATTTCTGTCCCTACGTGGCGGCGCAGACGCAGATCGACCGATTATACAAGGACAAGGCGCGTTGGCGCAAGATGTGCATCGAGAACATCGCCCACTCCGGCGAGTTTTCCAGCGATAACACGATCTGGGAGTATGCGGTGGGAATCTGGCAGGTGAAGCCGGTGATCTTTTAAAGGAATTGACACACTATTGGAGAATATATATCCTGTCGATAATACCAATACCATCCGTTCAATAACTGCCGCGGCGAGCGGCAAGAGGGGGAAGCGTTCGTGAAATGGCTCCTGACAGGTGTATTCCTGCTGGGATTGTTGTTCAACGGGCAAAGTTGTCAGGCGATGACGCCGGAGGAGGCTTACATCGAGAGCATCGCGCCGTATGCGCAACAGGTCAAGAAGTATGGCCTGTTCCCTTCGGTTGCGATTGCCCAGAGTTGCCGCGAGACCGGCTTTGGCAAACATCTGGACGCGGTGGACATCTACGGTGAATCGGTGCGCAAGTACAACAATGTGCTGGGGAAAAAATGGCGCAGCGGCCAATATTACGAGAAATGGACCAATGAGGGACATGGCGCGGGCCGGCACATGATCATCGGCAAGTTTCAGGCCTACAAATCGCTGAAGGACTGTTTCGAGGACTACGCCCGCAATATCAATACGAACCCCGCCTATAGCAACAAGGACACTTCCAATATTCACTCATTCATCTACTCGATTGCGCCGCGTTACGCGACCGATAATCCGCACGCCTATTCGAGCGGCGTGTTGCGGATCATTGAAAAATACAATCTGACACGCTACGATTGAAGGTGCCCGGCGGCATCGGCGATGGGTGACACCATCGCTTTGCTTTTTTTCCGGGATGAAAAATGCGAAAGCTGGGGTGGATTCCTGTGGAGCAGTGGCATGCGATAGAATCGGACGAGGCGCTACGCCTGACGGAATCTGGCAGCGAAGGACTAAGTCAGGAAACAGTGCTGCGCAGACGTGAAGAATACGGCTGGAACCGTTTTCCCGAGCCGGCGCCGCCTGGCTTGTGGAAGATCCTGCTCAACCAGTTTGCGAATCCGTTGATTTACATTTTGTTGGCAGCTGCCGGAGTCTCGCTGCTGATCGGCGAGTTCGGCGATGCCGGATTCATTTTTGCCGTGCTGAGCCTGAATGCCTGCATCGGCGCTTACCAGGAACTGAAGGCGGAACGCAGCTCGGCCGCGCTGAGAAACATGCTCAAGATCTATGCCCGGGTGAGGCGGGCGGGGGTTGAGTCGCAGATCGCGGCGGAAGAACTGGTTCCCGGCGATATCGTGCTGTTGGAGTCCGGTGTCAAGGCGCCGGCAGATATGCGGCTATTGTCGACGGTCGGCCTGTTGGTGGATGAGTCGCTGCTGACAGGGGAGTCTCTGGCGATCGAAAAGAACACGGCGCCGCAATCGTTGCATAGCGCACTTGGCGACAGACGAAACATGGTCTTTGCCGGCTCGACGGTCACCTCCGGCCGCGGCATCGGGGTCGTCGTTGCCACGGGTCTGCAAACGGAGCTGGGCAAAATTGCCTCCGCGGTAACGACCTCCGATGGCAGCAAGCCGCCGATCATCATCCGGATGGAAAAATTCAGCCACCAGATCAGTGTGATCGTGCTGGGCGTATGTCTGGTACTGGGGATCTTTGAAGTCATCCAGGGCAAGCCGGTCCAGGAAGTGTTCCTGATCATGGTGGCCTTGGCTGTCTCGGCGATTCCCGAGGGGTTGCCGATCGCGATGACGGTGGCCCTGTCGGTTGCCACGCAGCGGATGGCCCAACGCAGCGTGATTGTCCGAAAACTGACCGCCGTAGAGGGGCTGGGCTCCTGTACCTGCATCGCCAGCGACAAGACCGGCACACTGACCGTGAATAAGCAGACGGTGCAGCGGCTGTTCTTGTATCCTGACGTTCACTTGCGCGTTACCGGCGAAGGCTATAACGACCAGGGCGAAGTCTTGGACCAGGCGGGCGGCAAGGTTTCGGCCGCTCTGCATGAAGAACTGCACGAATTGGCCAGAGTGGGCGTGTTATGCAATGAAGCGGCATTGCAGCAGGAGCAGGGGGAGTGGGTTTATTCCGGCGATGCGGTGGATATCGCCTTTCTGGCGTTGGCCCACAAGGTCGGACAGCCGCCGGCCGTTACGGTTGCGGCGGTAGAGCTGCTCAACGCGGTTCCGTTCGAATCGCAGCGGAAATATGCGGCCCAGTTCTTCCGCCAGGCCGGCAGGGTTTGGGTGGCGGTGAAAGGCGCCGCCGAGGCGATTGCGCCGATGTGCTCCTGCGATTGGGACCGCAGCCGCGTCTGCGGTCCGTTCGATCCATTGAAAGTGGAGCAGGAAACGCTGCGGTTGTCGGAAGAAGGCTTTCGCGTGCTGGCCCTGGCGATTGGCGAAGTCGCCGACAAAGCCGGGGACTCCTACGATGAAGCGGATATACAGGGGCTGGCGTTTTTGGGACTGGTCGGCCTGATCGACCCCTTGCGGCCGGAGGCCAAGCAAGCGATTGCCGTCTGTCGCCAGGCAGGAGTGCAGGTCGTCATGATCACCGGCGATCATCCGGCAACTGCGTTGGCGATCGGGCAGGAACTGGGGATTGCCGACTCGCGTTCCCAACTGGCTTCCGGTGCGGACTGGGAGGAATTGATGCGGCTGCCGGAGCAGCAGCGCTGGCAGAAAGTCAGGCAGTTCAAGGTGTTTGCCCGGGTGGCGCCGCTACAGAAACTGGAAATCGTCGATGCGTTGATGCAGAGCGGCCATTTTGTCGCCGTGACCGGCGACGGGGCCAATGACGCTCCGGCGCTGCGACGGTCCAACATCGGCGTCGCCATGGGCTCAGGGACGGATCTGGCCAAAGACAATGCCGACATCATCGTGATCGACGACAACTTTTCCTCGATCGTCGCCGGGGTGGAAGAAGGCCGGTTCGCCTACGCCAATGTGCGGAAAGTCATCTGGTTTCTGATCAGCAACGGGTTAGGCCTGATTCTGTTCTTTACCTTTAACCTGCTGATGGGATGGTCGTTGCCGCTGGTGGCGGTTCAGTTGCTCTGGCTCAACCTGGTGGCGAACGGGCTGCAGGATGTCGGGTTGGCGTTTGAAAAGGGAGAGCAGGGCGTGATGCAGGAACCGCCGCGACCGCCGCAGGAAGGGATTTTCAATCGCGCGATGCTGGAAAAGGTATTGGTCGGTGCGACAGCGCAGGCACTGATCAGCATCGGTTTCTGGCACTGGGTGAGCAATCAGGGCTACAGCATCGAAGAACAGCGAAACCTTATGCTGATGCTGCTGATCATTCTCGGCAACCTTCAGGTCCTGACCTGCCGATCGGAGCGCCAGTCGATGTTTTCCCTGCCGGTCAGCCGCAACCTTGTGCTGTTCGCCGGCATGGCAGTCACCAATGCCTTGCATTTTTTTGCTACCCAAAATCCTCTGATGCAGTCGGTCCTGTCGCTAAAACCGCTGACGTTTGAACAATGGGGACTGCTGCTTTTGGTGGCGTTGCCGATTGCGGCGGTGATGGAGTTGCAGAAGAAATTTGGGCGGAAAGTCTAAGCCCTGAAATCAAGGAGGATGAAAATGAACAACACCTATTTTGTCGGAATGCCTGTTTCGGCGCTGCCTACCCCCGCGTTGACGGTGGACGTGGACATCATGCAACGCAACATGGAAGTGATGGCCGAGCGGCTTGCCAAAACGAACACCCAGCTGCGGCCGCATGCCAAAACCCACAAAACGCCGGCGATCGGTCATCTGCAGATGCGCGCCGGGGCGGTGGGCCTCTGCTGCGCAACCGTCGGCGAAGCCGAAGTGATGGTTTATTCCGGGATCCCCGAAGTGATGATCGCCAATGAAATCGTCGATCCGGTCTCGCTGCGGCGGGCGGTCAATCTGGCCCGCCAGGCGCGGCTTCTGATGATCGTGGATGATTGCG
>CAZOJA010000144.1:0-6294 GCA_964579955.1 uncultured Veillonellaceae bacterium
GGCGGCCACTTCCTGCGCGTAGCGCAGCGAAACCGAAGTGATGATCTTTTTGATCGGTAGTAACGCCGGCGGGTTGACACTCAGCTCGGTCACGCCGAGGCCGAGCAGCAAAAGCGTTGCCTTGGGGTCGGCTGCCAGCTCGCCGCAGATGCCGGTGAATTTCGCGCCACCGGTGCGTCCGGCCGCTTCCGCCACCAGGCGGATCAGCCGCAACACTCCCGGTTGGAACGGGTTGTATAGCTCGCTGACTTTTTCGTTCAGACGGTCGACCGCCAACGTGTACTGGGTGAGGTCGTTGCTGCCGATGCTGAAAAAGTCGACGGCGTCAATCAATTGGTCGGCCATTACCGCCGCCGAGGGAATTTCCACCATGATTCCGACCGGCACGGCATCGTCAAAGGCGCTTCCCTCCTGCCGCAGCGATTGCTTCGCTTGCTGCAGGATTTTGTTTGCCGCCTGCACTTCTTCCAACGAAGCGATCATCGGATACATGATGCGCGCCTTGCCATAGGCCGAGGCCCGCAAGATCGACCGCAGCTGGGTCATGAACAGGTCCGGCTGTTGCAGGCAGATCCGTATCGCCCGATAACCGAGAAACGGGTTGGCTTCCGGCGGGGCTTTCATATAGGGGATTTCCTTGTCGCCGCCGATATCCAGCGTGCGGATGATGACCGGTTTTCCAGCCATCGTTTCCAGCACCTGACGGTAGGCGTCGAATTGTTCTTCTTCCTTCGGCGCGGAAGTGCGGTCCATGAACAGGAATTCGGTGCGGTACAGGCCGACGCCGTCGGCCCCGACCTTGACAGCTTGCGCTGCGCCCTTCGGATCCATGATGTTGGCGGCAAGTTCGACGGGAAACCCGTCCAGCGTGCAAGTTGGCTGGCCGACCAGATGCTGCAGCTCCTGCTGCGACTTGTTGCGCAGTTCGTTTAGCTTTTTTGCAGCTTCCAGTTGCTCGGCAGTCAGACCGGTTTCCACTTGTCCCTTGCTCCCATCGACCAGAACTTGTTCGCCATCGGCTACGGCGGCCAGGATGCCCTGGCATCCCAGCACGGCCGGAATCGCCATGTTTTTGGCCAGGATGGCTGCATGCGAGGTTTTGCCGCCGGTTTCGGCGACGATGGCCGCGACTTTTTGCGGGTCAGCCGTTGCCAATAGCGAAGGGGTGATTTCTACCGCAACCAGGATGACCGCCGCCGTCAGCGCCGCCAGGTCGGGACCGGATTCGCCGGACAGGCAGGCAAGCAGCCGCCCGCCGATATCCCGTACATCCCCGGCACGTTCCCGCAGATAGTCGTCCTCCAGCGCCGCCAGGATCGCCGCCTGCTCTGCGATGGCCTGCCTCACGGCATGCGGGGCGGAGTTCAACTGGCCGGATATTTTTTCTGCGACGGATTCGGCGAGAACCGGATCAAGCAGCATCATCGCCTGCGCCTCTACGATGTCTGCGCGGAGCTGGTCGCCACGCGCTTTGGCCGCCTCGGCAATCGATTCGAGCTGGGCGGAAGCCTGTGCCACAGCAGCAGTGAAGCGCTCAAGTTCTGCCGGCGCCTGTTCGCGGCTGATAATCTGAGGAGCTTTGTTGGTCGCTACAGGATGAATTTTCAGGCACGGGGCGATGGCCAACCCCGGCGCAGCGGCGATTCCCTGAAACAGCAAGTTACACTTCACCTTCCAGGCGGAAAAATCCTGTTTCACCAGCCTCGACCGGTCGGTCCGATTCCACTGTCATCGTCAGTCCTTCCGGCAGGTTGGTAAACACAATGGGCGAGATGGTGGAAGGCACTTTATCTTGAATCATTGCCAGATCGACCTGCAGCAGCAATTGTCCCGCCTGCACCGCATCTCCCTGTGCCACCAGCGCAGTGAAACCGACGCCGCCCAGCTTCACCGTGTCGATGCCGAAATGAATCAATACTTCGGTTCCGTCTTCAGCGGTGAGACCCACGGCATGCCGGGTATCTTCCATCAGGCTGGTCACCGTGGCGTTGAACGGCGCGATTACGTCGCCGGTTTGCGGTTCAATGGCGAACCCTTCGCCCATGATTTTGCCTGCGAAAACAGGGTCGGGTACTTGGTCCAGCGGTATCAGACGGCCCTGTATCGGTGAGCGGAACTGTGAAAATCGATTGTTTGGCATGGTATCGTTCCTTTCCATTGTTTGTACTTGATAAGTTTCGCTTGGTTGTTGCGGCGCAGTTACCGCACTCTCGATAATATCCCCGGCAAGCAGTTTCATCACGCAGCATCGTTGTCGACTTTTTTATTTTATCATGGCCTTGCTCGCGACGTCTTCGATTTAATCGAAGGCGTCGATTTTTTCTGCAAATTACGAGGAATCTGTCAACGTCGCGTCGAATCTTCATCATGCGGAACTACCGGAAGTTGGGTTGAGGGGGAGCGTCTTGAACAAGTTTTCTTGCGTCAGTAACGACATCGAAGCCTTCTGTGACGGCATCCTGGACGTCTTAAGCGATGGGGTCTATATTTCCGACCGCAATGGCATCACGCTGAAAGTGAATGCGATGTACGAGCAACTGACCGGACTGAAAAAGGAAGAGCTGTTGGGCCGGCATGTCTTGGAACTAGTCCGCGAAGGCAAGTACGATATTGCATTAAACCCGGAAATTGTCAAGAGCGGCCAACCGAAAACCTCGGTGCAGATGACCAAGATCGGCAAGAAGGTTTTTTTGAGCGGGCACCCCGTGTTTGACAAGACCGGCCAGGTTGCGATGGTTGTCACCTTCGTCCGCGACGTTACTTTGCTGTCCCAGTTGCAGGACCAGATGGGGTATCAGCAGGAGCTGCTGGACCGCTTCCGCAGCGAAGCCCATTATATTTCGAACAAAAGCGCTGCTCACTCCTACGCGGAAGTGCAGAGTCCTCGCATGCAAAAAATGATCGGCCTGATGGACGTACTGGCAAAGTCGGATGCCACGGTGCTACTGCTGGGTGAGACCGGCGTCGGTAAAGGCGTGGCTGCGCGGCGGATCCACGAGAAAAGTCCGCGTTCGCGTCAGCCGTTTTTCAAAGTCGACTGTACGACGATTCCCGAGAACCTGATCGAGTCGGAGCTGTTCGGCTATGAGGCGGGAGCTTTCTCCGGAGCGCAGGCCAAAGGCAAGGCCGGCCTTTTTGAAATGGCCGACAAAGGGACTTTGTTTCTTGACGAAATCGGGGAACTTTCGCTACCGGCTCAGGCCAAACTGCTCAGGGCCCTGCAGGACCAGGAGATTATGCGTGTCGGTTCGACAACGGTCTCGCGGGTCGATGTCCGTTTCATCGCGGCGACCAACCGTGACCTGCAACAGGCAGTTGAGCAGGGGACGTTCCGCCGCGACCTGTTTTACCGGTTGAAGGTTGGAGTGCTAGAGTTGCCGCCGCTGCGGGAGAGAAAAGAGGACATCTTGCCGTTGGTGGATAATTTCCTTGATCTGTTCAACCACAAATACAAGAAAAAAGTCTGCATTTCGTCGGAAGCGAACCAACTGCTGACCGAATACCGCTGGCCCGGCAACGTCCGGGAACTGGAGAATTTCGTGCAAAGCATGGTGGTCATTCGGGAAAGCGAAACTTTGCAGGTGGCAGATCTACCGCACTATATGACGGCGCAGTCCCGCGTTTGTATCGATCAGCGGGGCGGGTCGTTGAGCGAAATCATGGAGGAAATGGAAAAGGAGCTGCTCAGGACGGCGTTGCAGGAAAAAAAGTCGGTCGCGGCTGTTGCCGGCTACTATAAAGTGGATCGGACAACGATTTTTCGCAAACTTAAACGATATGGACTGATCCAATGAAGTTTGTTGCAAAAGTGCACAGATGTTGCAACTCGGCAACAAGGTTACAAACGCCGTAAATCCGCCTTTTACAGTTGATATGGGAATTTTGTTGCAAAAATTCAACAAAATTCCCATTTTTCAGTTCTGTGGCAAAAATACTGAGAATGGCGTAGTTACGCTAAAATATCAATATTGCTTATGCTTGGCATAAAACTTGCTTATATTATGCTACAGATAAAAGGGGATCTTTCGGTGGTCGGATTCTTGAGGGGGGCTCTGGCGACCGGGAAAGGTCTCGTCAACAACAAGATGAGGAGTGAAGTCATGTCAAAGAAACGCTTGGTTCTCGCATCCGTATTGGTGGTTCTTCTTGTGTTATCTCTGTCTTTGGCGGGTTGTGGCTCGAAAGACAAAGACAAAGACAAGGCAAAGACAGATGAAAAGGCGAAGGTCATCACCATGCGCCTGGCCCATCCGATGGCGCCCGGCAACAACGTTACCCTCGGTTATGAAAAGTTTAAGGAATTGGTGGAAAAGAAGTCGAACGGTCGGGTCAAGATTCAGATCCACGGCAACACCACGTTGGGCAGCGATCGTGTAACGATGGAATCGGTACAGAAAGGCAGCCTGGAGATGGCTTCGAGCTCTTCGCCCAACATGGCAAGCTTTTCATCCAAGTTCATGGTGCTTGATCTGCCGTACATCACTTCTCCGACCAACCAGCAAAAACTATATAAGGCCTTTGATGAAGGTGAACTGGGCAAGTACTTCACCAAGGTCTGCGAAGACATCGGTCTGAAGCCGATTATGTGGAGTGAATACGGCTATCGCAATTTTGTGGCAACCAAGAAAGAAATCAAATCGGCTGCCGACCTGAAGGGTCTGAAAGTCCGTACTACCGATTCACCGGTGGAAGTGGCTGTGGCCAAGGCTCTCGGTATGAACCCGACGCCGATTGCCTGGGGCGAAGTTTATACGGCGCTGCAACAGGGTACCATCGACGCCCAGGGCAACACCTTCAGCCTACTGGCCGATGCGAAACATGACGAAGTATTGAAGTTTGCCATGGATTCGGCCCACAACTACAGCATGCACCTGTTGATGATGAACAAGAAGTATTTCGATGGACTACCTGCCGATATCCAGAAAATCATCCTGGAATCCGGCAAGGAAGCGCTGGATTATGAGCGCAAAATCACCAAGGAACTCGAAGACAAAGCAACCCAAAAATTCAAGGATCGCGGCATCAAGATCCATACCATGACGCCGGAACAACGCAAAGAAATGGTTGAACTGACCAAGCCGGTTTGGAAGATGTTCCCTGACAAGATTCCGCAGGAACTCATCGACATGGTGGTAAAAACACAGCAATAAACACTAGGCTTGCATCCGTGTCAGGGAAGGCAAGAGCCTTCCCTGGTCCCCCTCTTGTTAATTAAAAACATTCTTTAATTCCGGGCATTTGAATAGCAGAACAGCGATAAGTGAGGGCAATAGCAATGTCGAAAATTGCATCGGAAACCGCAATCGAACAACCAGTTGACGTCATGGTACAGGAAGAAGGCGGCTTGAAAAAATGGCTGCGATTGCTTGATGACAATCTGGAAAAACCTTTCCTGGTCTTTGGTATGTTGGCAATCATCCTGATTATCTCCTACCAGACGTTTTATCGCTATGTATTGACCGATTTGTTGGGAACATCCGGCGGGGCGGCATGGACGGAAGAAACTGCCCGCTACATATTCATCTGGATCTCTTATCTGGCGGTTCCTGTCGCCATCAAACAGCGCAATAATATTCGTGTCGATATGGTATATGAAAAGTTGTCACCCCGGTTTCGGGCCATCAGTTGGGTGGTCGTCGATCTGGCGTTCTTGACTCTGACTGGCGTGATCCTGATCATGGGGATGGATCACCTGCAAATGATGATGAAATTCCCGCAAACGACGCCAGCACTGATGATTCCGTATTTTATTCCGTACTTGGTTTTGCCGGTTGGTTTCGGTTTGATGTCGATTCGGTTGCTGCAGGACCTGTATGCGCGGGTAAAAGATTGTGGACTGCGCGATTCATTAATCGGTTTTGCCAGCTTTGCGGTTCTCTGTGCACCGGTGTTTATGGACATCGACATGGGAGCGCTCGCCTGGTTGTTCGGCTACTTTATCGTGCTGTTGATCATCGGCGTGCCGATTGCGATTGCTCTTGGATTGTCGGCTCTGGCGACGATCATCGGCGCAGAAACCCTGCCGTTTGAATATGTGGCGCAAATCGCCTTTACATCCATCGATAGTTTTCCGATTATGGCGATTCCGTTCTTTATCGCAGCCGGTGTGTTCATGGGAGCGGGCGGACTGTCGCAGCGACTGCTGGCCCTGGCGGACGAATTGCTCGGCTCGCTTTACGGCGGCATGGCTCTGGCCACGATTGCCACCTCGATGTTCTTTGCGGCGATCAGCGGCTCCGGACCTGCCACGGTTGCGGCCATCGGCTCGCTGACCATTCCGGCGATGGTCGAGCG
>CAZOJA010000145.1:0-6277 GCA_964579955.1 uncultured Veillonellaceae bacterium
GCTCGGCCAGGGTATCGTTCTTGAAGAATCCCGGTTTGATATTGCGCGCTCGCATGCTTTTCACCTCGAATTCGGACGCATTGGTCAAGCCATCGCCTAAAATCTAATAATTATTGCCATTTTACTTGTCAATCCAATAACTCCGCAGTTGCACGATCAGAACTATCGACTTACATTTTTGGACCTTTTGGGCAAAAAAGCATCTGCAGTCAGACCCAACGCGTTGGCCAACTCCACCGCAACGTCGAGGTTCAACCGGATGTTGCCGCGTTCGAACTCACTGACCCACTGTTTGCTTTTCCCGATCATTCCGCCGATTTCAGTCTGGGTCAATTGATGCCGCAGTCGTTCCCTTCGCAAAACTTTGCCGTACATTTTTCCACCTCCTTTTCCTTCGGTTTTATTATAGTCCGATAATATTTGTCGGTCAATCGAATAAATTTTGTTTGCCAGCCTCTTTACAGTACAGCATTTTTGGACTAAAATTGTGATCGAGCAATAAAATTCACGAAGGAGGGGTGGTCGCTTTGTTATCCGAACAAATCAAACGTCTACGAAAAGAAAAAAAAATTTCTCAGCGAGAACTCGGCCTCAGGTTCAATGTGATCAAGCAGACCGTTTCGAGTTGGGAAACAGGAAACAGTAAACCCCCCCATGATATTCTGGAAGCCATGGCCGATTTTTTCGGCGTTACCGTCAGTGAAATGTATGGCAGAAAGGAGAAGACGTCTTTTGTCGAATCGGATTGGCCCGACCTGGTCCAGGTCCTGCAGACCTCAGGCCAGAGAGCCACGCCGGAAGAGCGAAAAAAAATCGCAGCAATTATTCGCGCATCATTGGAGGGATAGTAGTATGGCAACACCACCGAAGCAGCCGCGACTCGGTTGGGCGAAATCGGCGGCCCAAAATCTCCTCAGGAACGAGGAGATTTTTTCTCCTGCAGTACCGATTGAAGAACTTCTGGAACAGTATGCCGACATCAATACCTTTTACATTCCCGACCGCTCCCCATTCTGTTGTGAACAGGATTCCGTCTGGCAGGCTTATCTCAACATGACACAACCTCCCGGCGAACTCCACTACGAGGAAGCGAAGCTGCTGGGACATCTGCTACTGCATCATCTGGAATACGACGTAGAAACCTTGACCGACGAACAACTGGGGCTGTTGAACTGCGAGGCAGACTGCTTTGCCGACTGTGTCACGATGCCGGCGCCCTGGGTCCTCGACGCCTGCCCGCATGGTCGCATCAATCAGGCAGATATTGAGAAACTTTCAGAACTGTTCTCCGTGTCGCACAAAGCGATGGTTCAACGGCTGCACGAAC
Source organism: uncultured Veillonellaceae bacterium (assembly GCA_964579955.1). Lineage (GTDB taxonomy): Bacteria > Bacillota > Negativicutes > UBA1444 > UBA1444 > UBA1444. The sequence continues at coordinate 1,328 of CAZOJA010000145.1, forward strand.
TGCGCTTATATGCCCCAGAGGATTTTCACGACTCCTACAAATAGCCTTGGGCAAAAAAATGACAGGCGAAACGTCGCCTGTCGAATGAGCGAAACCATCACTGTGAATGCGAGCCCGGCCAACCGGGAAATGATAAACTAGCCTGCAAGAATTTAGCTGTCTTCCACAAATACAGCGCAATAGAATCAGCCGAAAGGCGGCGGCGACGATCACTATCAAGCGGACGCTGCTCACCGCCAGTCTTATCCCAGCGGCATCACTGGCCAGGGAAAAATAAAAAATGACTCTGAGAAAAACAGGCTTCCGGTCCAATTGCCGGAAGCCTGCTCTCCTATCCCTATTCCGCCCTTTATTTCCTGCCGCCGCGCTGTTTGAAATCGGCGTCGATCCGCTGCTTCCAGTTCGCATCGATCGGCGCACTGGCCCGCAGGCAGCTCATCGCCTCGCTGACGACCGCATAGTTCAGCGCGGTGCCGGGTCCGTCGGCATGATAGTTGGCCGCCCGGTCCTTGCCGATGCCATAGCGCTCGGCGGTGGCGACCGCGTCGATGTTCGCGCCGAGGAAGATGAACTCCCAGCCGTACTTGCTCTTCTGGTGCTCGATCATCCGGCGCACCTTGCTCTCGCTGAACTCGCAGCTGGCGTTCTCCAACCCGTCGGTGGTGATCACGACCACCACGTGCTCGGCGCGTTCGGCCTCGGCGGTGTGCTTCTGGGCGTTGCCGATCTTGCTGATCGTCTTGCCCACCGCATCGAGCAGCGCCGTATTGCCGCGCACAAAATACTCCCTGTCGGTGATCGGCGTCACGCCGCGCAGGTTGATCCGGTCATGCAGCAGTTCGTACTGGTCGTCGAACAACACGGTGGTGATCACCGCCTCGCCCGGTTCCTGTTGCTGCTTGGCCAGCATCGCGTTGTAACCGCCGATCGTGTCGCTCTCCAGTCCGCTCATCGAGCCGCTGCGGTCCAGGATGAACACCATTTCCGTCAAGCCTTGCCTCATCGTTGTCAACCTCCTCATCATGTCGGGTTTCATGATGCAAGGATACCATGCGACAGGCTGCGCCAGGTCGCCTGGCAGGCGACAATTTCAGCGGCAGTCAACCGGTCCGGCTAACTGCCGAGCAGGCTTTGTTCGAACGCGAACAGGGCCTCGTTGATTTCAAAGATATTGTAGTTGCCTTCCTCGATGAAGTACTGCACGATGATATCGAACTTGCTGCTGTGCGACAGGGCGAACCCGGCCTTCAGCAGCAGGTCCCGCGTCTCGTCCAGGCTGAGCCGCAGCGCGATGGCCAGCGCCAGCACGGTCGGCTTGCTCGGTTTGTAGTGGATGTCGTTGCGGATCTTGGAAAACAGTTTCCGGTCGATGTTCGCCCGTTTATAAACCACGGCGTCGGTCAACCCCTTTTCGTCGATCAGCCGCAACAGTCGCTGAGAAAAGGTTTCCTCGAGTTGCCGCACGACATCGGCCAGCTTGCGGACGGGCCCGGCCGGTGCTGCCGGCGCCGGGGCCGGGACTGGCGTCATGGCCGCTTCCATGGAGTACCTGTTCTCGCAGATTTTCAGTGCCAGTTCGTCGGAATAATGGTCGTCGATGTACCCGGCGATCGAAGCGAACAACTTCTCCGACAACGTAAAGGCCGCCCGGTCGAACACCACCAGGTACACCGTCATGTCGTGGCGCAACAGAAAGTCGCCGATCTCGGCGATCGCCACCTGCAGCGCCTTGTCTTTGGGATAGCCGAACGCTCCGCTGGAGATCAGCGGAAAGGCGATGCTCTCCAGCTCATGCTCCCTGGCCAGCGCCAGCGAATTTTTGTAGCACGCCGCCAGCAGCTTGTCTTCGTCGTTTTCTCCGCCGCGCCACACCGGACCCACCGTATGGATGACGTGCCTGGCCGGCAGCCGGTAGCCTTTGGTGATTTTCGCCTCGCCCACCCTGCAGCCGCCGAGCGTCCGGCACTCGGCCAGCAGCTCCGGTCCGGCCGCGCGATGGATCGCCCCGTCGACCCCGCCGCCGCCGAGCAGCGATTCATTCGCCGCATTGACGATCGCATCGACCTGGACTTTGGTGATATCGTCGCGGATGATTTCGAGTGGCATATCGCGCCTCCTTATCCCTCCCAAGCTAATCAAATCATATCCTTTGCGGGGGATGGATGCAAGATGACAGGATTTCAGACGCCTATCGCGAACATATCTTCATAAAGGGATAGGAAAGGAACGGCGCACGTGAACCTCGATATTATGACACTATCCGTCGTACTGGCGCTTTCCGGCGTCACCCAGGCCGGGGTCCTGCTATTGCAATACCGCAGCAACCCAGACTGTCCCGGTATCGGCTGGTGGGCGCTGGGCAGCATTTGCACCGCTGCCGGCTTTGGCTTGAACATTTTGCGCGCGAATCCGGCCTGGCTTGCTGTGGTCGTGATATTGGGCAACGCGCTGTTCGTATTGGCGCATCTTTTCTTTTACCGGGGAACGCAGCGGTTCGGCGCTCTGCCGGATCGGTCGCGCCCGCTGTTTGCGGTTGTGGTGCTGTATTTCCTGGCCCTGACCTATTATTTCTATGTCGAAGACCGTTTGTTTGTAAGGGCTTCGCTCATCTCGGCAGTTGTCGCCCTGTTTTCATCGGTCAATGCCTACGTATTGCTGCGGTTGCCGCGCCGCAGCGGCTATGACCCCCAATGGCTGGCCGCCGCTGCGTTTGCCGGCTTGGCTTCGGTATTCATGGGCCGTTTGGTGTATCTGTTTCTTCATCAGGAGACTTACGGCGGCTTCTTTTCACAGACCGCGGTCCAGCTGACCCTGTTGCTCAGCATTCTTGCCGCCAGCACGCTGTGGACCTCCGGCTTCATCCTGATGGTGAACCAGCGGCTGCACCGACAGACCGACGAACTGCGTGAACGCTTCCAAGTCCTGTTCCATACCAACCCGGACGCCGCCCTGCTGACCCGCCTGGTCGACGGATGGATCGTGGAGGTCAACGAAGGCTTCAGCAGTCTGTTTGGCTTGCAGCCGGCGGAAGTGCTGGGCAGGAGCAGCTTGGAACTCAACCTCTGGAAACGGCGCGAGGATCGCCGGACCGTGGTCGAGCTGCTGCTGCAGGGCCAGGCCTGCAACAACCTGGAGTTCACCTTTCTGACCAAGACGGGCCAGGAATGGGTCGGCAGCTATTCCGGCAAGATCATCTATCTGGACGATCACCCTTACCTGATCAGCCTGATTCGCGACATCACCCTGCGCAAGCGGGAAGAAGAAAAGATCCGCCAGAGCGAAGCGCTGCACCGCTCGATTCTGTCCGCCTCGCCCGACGGCGTGGTGATCACCGATCTGGAAGGAACCATTCAGATGGTCTCGCCCAAGGTCGTCGCCATGATGGACTGCGAAGACGAGTCGGCCCTCATCGGCAGGAACCATCTGCAGTTTTTAGTCGCGGAAGACCGCAGCCGGGCGACCGAAAACATCACGCTGATGTTTCAGGATGTTTTTACCGGTCCGGGCGAGTATCGGATCCTCGATGCGGCAGGACGGATCGTCGATGTCGAGTCGAATGCGGAATTCGTCCGCGATGAGCAAGGCCGGCCGCAGAAGATGGTCTTCTTTGTCCGGGACATCCGCGAACGCAAGCAGATCGAGGCGATCATGCAGCGAAGCAGCCGGACGCAGATGATCCTGGGGAAAATCGCGCAGGAAGCGCTGCGGGAATCTTCCCTGACCGATTTTTATGCCCGGGTTCATCTGTGGGTGGAAAAGATCCTGCCGCTCGACTCTTTTTCGATCGTGCTGGTGGATGAAGTGACCGGCGATGTGAAGATCCCCTACATGGTGGGGGAACGGACGGCGCTGCCGCCGGAACGAAAAGCCGGTCGCGGGCTGACGGAGTACCTGCTGCGGCAGGGCGGTCCCGTGCTGCTGGAAGCGGAGGATTTTCGGTTGCTGCGGGAACGCGGCGAGATTGACGCGACCTACGACAATATCGGACATCAGTGGCTCGGCGCTCCGCTGTCCGACCTGCACGGCAAAGCCTACGGCATCGTGGCCCTCAACCTGCACCAACCGGACAAGCGGTTTCAGTCTGAAGACGCCGGAGTCCTGGCGATCATCGCGGCCCAGATTTCTCTGGCCATCGACAGGAAGCGGCTCGAAGCGGACCTGGAGCGGCTGGCGATGACGGATGAATTGACCGGCATCGCCAACCGTCGCCATTTCATGCAGCGCGTCGGGGAGGATGTGCTCCGGATGCAGCGCTACCCGGCGCCGGCCGCATTGTTGATGATGGATATCGACCATTTCAAGAAGGTCAACGACCGTTTTGGGCACGCGACGGGCGACGAGGTGCTGCGCGCCGTTTCCCGCACCGGGCGGCGGGTTTTGCGGGAGACCGACCTGATCGGGCGTCTCGGCGGCGAGGAGTTCTGCCTGTTTTTGCCGCAGACCGCCCCGGCACAGGCGCTGCAGGTCGCCGAACGGTTGCGTCAGGAAATCGCCGCGCTGGCTTTTCGCACCGATGCTGGCGACGCTTTTTCGGTGACGGTCAGCGTGGGCATCGCCGGGGTGAAGCCGGCAGGCGATTCGGTGTCCGAGTGGCTCAGCCGGGCCGACGAGGCGCTCTACAGGGCGAAAGCCGCCGGCCGCAACCGGGTCGAGCTGTACGAATGATGAACTCGATCCGCATGTAGCGTCTGGATTTTGAACAAACCATTTACACTATACCGTCCATATGGTATAGTTTCGGCATGAAGAATTTAAGAATATATCCAAATTCCAGAGAGAGCATCCTTGACACTGTCGAAAAAATTGCCATGACAGAAGGTATTCTTCGCATCACGATCGACAATGTAGCAGCCAAGTCAAAAATCAGCAAAGGGGGCGTACTTTACCATTTCCCCAATAAAGAACTGATGATTGCCGAACTGATCAAAAGGTTTGCGCAGGAATTGACCG
>CAZOJA010000146.1:0-6267 GCA_964579955.1 uncultured Veillonellaceae bacterium
TTTCAGCGCCGTATCCGGCCCGATCCACGATTGCGGTGGCGGGGCTGCCGCTCGGCGCCCAGGTGGAGATTGAACTGATCGCCCGCAAGGGATAGGATGGATAAAGAGAAGAGGCTAAACATGTTTTCACTGGAAAAAGCAATGCAGCAAATGCAGGTGGTTGCCCGTCAGGTCGGCGCGATGCAGCGGGAAAACCTCGGCCGGCTGGATCTGGCAATGGACCGCAAAACGACCAGCATCGACCTGGTGACGGAAATTGACCGGCGTTCGGATGATATGATCGTCGGCTATTTGCGGCAGGAATATCCGGGCCATGCGATTCTGGCCGAAGAATCCGGCGCTTCCGGGCAGGACTCGGAGTACCGCTGGGTGATTGATCCGGTGGACGGCACGACCAATTATGCCCAGGGGTTGCCGATTTTTGCCGTATCGATCGCCTTGGAGCATCGCGGTGAAAAAGTTCTGGGGATTGTATATGCACCGGTGACCGATGAGATGTTCAGCGCAATCAAGGGGCAGGGCTCTTACCGCAACGGTAAGCGACTCCAGGTCGGCGGCAAGAGCGAACTGATCGAATGCGTTCTGGCGACAGGGTTTCCTTATGACATCGCCACTCATCCGGTCAACAACATCGACTATTTCACCAGCCTGGCCAAGAAAACGCGGGCGGTCCGACGGATGGGCTCGGCGGCTTATGATTTGGCCTGTGTGGCGTCCGGCGGGTTCGACGGGTTCTGGGAAATGAACCTGTCGCCATGGGATGTTGCGGCCAGCATTCTGGTAGTGACGGAGGCCGGTGGTGATGTGCTGCCGTTTCGTGATGACCGCAAAATTTCAATTGTGGCCGGCAATCCGCTGATCAGTCAAAAAATTCTTGCTGCGTTGCGCGAAGTGGACCGACTTGCATAGAGACGAACGAAATGATATCATGAATCCGTAACAAAAGAAGTGAAGCTAGGGGAGCCGGAGGGGCCGGCTGAGAGTCAGACCGTAGTCTGTTACCCTTGACCTGATCTGGATAATACCAGCGTAGGAACAGCGACAACTTGCAACGACATTTGGCAGCGCATTCCTACCGGGATGCGCTGCTTGCTTTTATGGACCGAGTGAAACGGAGGAATGACGATGGAGACAAGAAAATTGACATTTACCGCACTGTTTATCGCCGTGGGTGTTTTATCCGCCCATCTGGTCTATATTCCCGTCGGCGTAGCCAAATGCTTTCCGGTGCAGCATGCGATCAATGTGCTGCTGGCGGTGCTGCTGGGGACTCGCTATTCGCTGGGAGCGGCCTTCGGCGTGTCTGTACTGCGCAACATTCTTGGCACCGGTTCGCTGCTGGCGTTTCCCGGCAGCATGATCGGAGCGGCACTGGCCGGTATGCTATATGCGCGGACACGCAGCATCTGGGGTGCGGTGGCGGGGGAAATCATCGGTACCGGCATAATCGGCGGACTGGTCGCCTACCCGGTGGCTAAGATTTTTCTCGGTTCCGGCGTTGGCGCGATGTTTTTTGTGGTGCCATTCCTGGTCAGCACAATCGGCGGCAGCATGATCGCCTGGCTGCTTTACCATACGCCGGTGACGGCGTTTTTGCAGGAACGGTTGGGCCAGCGCGGCCGTTAGTTTTCGAAAGTGAAAATAATCAGGAAGTATGGGGGCCATAACGTGGAGTTCAATGCGGAAATCGGTGAAAAAATCAAGACGCTGGCGATCGAGCTGACCCAGATCCGTAGCGTGGTCGGCACGACAGGCGAAATTGCCGTCGCCGAAAAAATCTATGAATATTTGGCGCAGCTCGACTATTTCCGGCAGCATCCCGACCGGCTGCGGCTGGTTCCCGTAAGAGACGACGAGTTGGGTCGCATGAACGTGTTTGCGATGGTTGAAGGCAAGCCCTCGCCAACGCAGGATACGCTGTTGTGCATCGGCCATATCGATACAGTCGGTGTTGCCGATTATGGCGGGCTTCAAGAGTTGGCGACCGATCCGGCCGCATTGAAGCAAACACTGGCGACGACTACCAAATTCAGTGAACCGGCGCTGTCGGAGATTTTATCCGACCGCTGGCTTTTGGGCCGCGGCATTTTGGATATGAAAACCGGCGTAGCCGCGCTGATGGTGCTCATGGAGTATTACTCCCGGCAGCCGGAGGCGTTGACGGGGAATCTGGTGTTTTATGCTGTGCCTGATGAAGAGGGAAATTCGGCAGGGATGCTGTCTGCGGTCGAGGATCTCGCCGCATTGCAGGCGGAACGCGGCTGGAATTACATCGCCGCCATCGATACCGACTTCATGACATTCCGCTATCCCGGCGACGAGAATCGCTATGTCTATGTCGGTACAACCGGAAAATTGTTGCCGTGCTTCTATATCTATGGCGAAGAGACCCACGTCGGCGAGCCGTTCAACGGACTGGACGCCAACTTGCTTGCTTCGGAAGTGCTGCAGCGGATTGACCTCAACCCGGAAATCTGCGACATCGCCGATGGCGAAGTTGCCCTGCCGCCAATCAGCCTGCACCAGCGCGACAACAAGACCGAGTATTCGGTCCAGACCGCCAATACGGTCAATCTGTACTTCAACTATCCGACCCATTGCAGCGAACCGGCCGAGGTGCTGGAAAAATGCCGCGTCAAGGCGGCGGAAGCGTTCGCGGCCGTGATTGTGCGGCTGAATATCGATTATGAACGCTACTGCGCCCTGAGCCATATTCCGTTCCGGCGGTTGCCCTGGCAGTCGAACGTGATGACATACGATGAACTTTACCAGATGGTGAAGCAGGAACGGGGCGAGGAAATCGACCGGATTCTGGCGGAACTGATTGAAACCCTGCGCGAGCGGCGGGCCGATGATCGCGAAGTGTCGATGGCGATTGTCAATGAAGTCCACAAACACTGTTCGGACAAGGATTCGAAGATCGTCGTGTATTTTGCGCCACCCTACTACCCGCACAATTTTGTCCGCGACGGCGACCCGCGCAGCGATCGGCTGCTGGCCGCGGTCAGGCAGGCGGTCGCGGAAGCGCGGCAAAACTTTGACTATCCGATTGTCACCCGCAAATTCTATCCCTATATTTCCGATCTTAGTTACTGCGGAATTGCTGCCGCTGAACACATGGACAAACTGACCGAAAACATGCCGGCATGGCAGCTGACCTATCGGCTGCCGGTGCGGGCGATCCAATCGATCAGCATGCCGGTGGTCAATATCGGGCCCTACGGCAAGGACGCGCACAAGCTGTCCGAGCGGATCGACGTACGTTATTCTTATGATGCCATGCCACTGATCCTGTGGCGGACGGTGCAGCGTCTGCTGGGAACGAACTGACAGGAGGACCTTTCGATGAAATTTACGATGCCGGAATATATCGCCCCCGATTTTGAGGCACTTGGCCTGCGCAATGCTGCCGATGCAAAGGTTGGTGTTGTCGTGAAGCCCGGTGTTGCACCGGAAAATTTCCATGCCACGACGATTTTCCCGGAATACTTTCGGATTGGTGGCAATTGGCTGCTGCTGGAACAGAGCCGGATGGACGGCGTAGTCGTGCTGTCGGAGGACAGTCGGCTTGAGGTGAAGGAGTTTCGACGTCTTGCGGTAGGCGACCGAGTGTTTGTAGGCCGCAGCGAGGACGGCAGCGAAGGGATTTATGTGCATGCGACCGGCTTTCGCCGTAACGATTGTGAAAGCGACACCTTTGCCTTTCGCACCGGGCGGTCGCGTGAAACCGCTTATTCACGTGATTACGACCGTCTATATGAACTGTTGCGCTTTGAAAAGGAGCACGGCTATATCGTCTGGGTGCTGGGGCCGGCGGTCGTTTTTGATTCCGACTCCAAGCAAGCGATGATTTCCCTGATCGAGAACGGTTATGTCGATGCGATCCTGGCCGGCAACGCCCTGGCAACCCATGATTTGGAAGGGGCAATCTTCCAGACGGCTCTCGGACAGGACATTTACACGCAGGAAAGTTGCTGCAACGGTCACTACCATCATTTGGACGTGTTGAACCAGGCCCGCGAACATGCGACCTTGGCGGAATTTGTCGCGGCAAAAAATATCAGCGACAGCGTGGTTGCGGCCTGTGTGCGGACAGGAACACCGATGGTGCTCGCCGGTTCGATTCGTGACGATGGTCCGCTGCCGGAAGTGCTGGCAGATGCCTATGCGGCGCAGAACCAAATGCGCCGGCATGCCAGGCAGGCTACGACGATGATTTGTCTGGCGACACAGTTGCATTCGATCGCTTCCGGCAACATGACCCCGGCGTACCAGGTGGTCGATGGCGATGTGCGGCCGGTTTTCCTTTATAGCGTCGATGTCTCGGAGTTTGCCGTGAACAAGTTGAAAGATCGCGGTTCGCTGGAAGTGACTTCGATCGTGACCAACATCCAGGATTTTTTGGTCCATATCCAGCGGGAACTCGTGTGAACAGACGATGAACAGCGACAGAGAGATAACCGGTCGGGAGCAGATTTTGCGACTTTTGGCAGGAGAATCGCCTGACAGGACGCTACGCGGTGAAATCTGGCCGTTGCCGGGTGGCGGGGATGCTGAGGAAATCGTTGCTGCCGCCACCGGGCTCCAGGCCGATTTTTGCTTTTTTGACCGTTTGCCGGGCGCGGTCGGCAAGGCGCAGGCCTTGGGGCTGGCGGCAGGCGCGGTGGTGAACGGGCCTTGGCAACGCTGGCTGAATGAAGTCGGCTGGCAGGAAGCGATGCTGCAACTGGCCAGGGAAAGCGATCTGCTGCGGCAGGGCCTTGCGACGGCGGCGAAGCGGGCGGGGCAGGAAATCGCCGACTGGCAGGCAACAGGCATCGACCTGATTTTGCTGGCCGATGACATCGCTTATGCCGTCGGGCCGTATATGTCACTTCACCAACTTGAACGATTCCTGTTGCCGCATTACCGGAACCTTGCGGCATGCGGTGCGGCTGCCGGCATCTCCGTCGGCTTTCACAGCGATGGCTGTGTCGATTTGTTATTGCCGGGTTTGCGGCAGGCCGGATTTCGGTTTTTTTCGTTGGAACCGGAGGGAACCGATCCGCTGCGCGCCTGGGATGCTCTCGGCAAAAAGTGGCCTTTGTTTTCCGGCCTGCCGGCGAATTGGTTGATGCCGGGCGGTTTTTATCCCAATCGGGAAGGCGGGATGCTGCGCGAGTGGCTTTCGGCCGGACCGCTGGTTCTGAGTTCGGCCTGCGGCCTGTATCATGCCGAGGCGGCACCGGCGTTGCGTGAAATATATCGTTGGCTTGACCGGGAAAAAGTATGATCAAAATATTTTAATCCTGCTGAAAAATCAGCAGGATTTTTGGTTGGAATCGCTAATTATATTAACAATGGATAAATATTATCCGTAACTGAACGGAGGGATTTTGATGAAAAGAATTGCTGTAGGCGATATGGCGCCGGATTTTGTATTGCTGGACAATCGGAAACAAGAGGTCCGTTTGTCGGATCTGCGCGGCAAAAAAGTGCTGTTGTCATGGCATCCGCTGGCCTGGACCGGTGTATGTGCCAGTCAAATGAAGGCGCTGGAAGAAAATCTGGTTGAGTTTGAAAAGCATAATACGGTGCCGCTGGGCCTGAGCATCGACTCGGTGCCAAGCAAGAACGCCTGGGCCAAGGAACTGGGCGTGGCCAATGTCAAACTGCCGGCCGATTTCTGGCCGCATGGCAAAGTGGCTCAGGATTACGGGCTGTTCCGTGAAGTCGAAGGCTTTTCCGAACGGGCCAACGTTCTGATCGATGAAACCGGCAAAGTGGTCTGGGTCAAAATTTACGACATTCCGCAACTGCCGGATATCGAAGAAGTGCTGGCGGTAGTGCGTGGCGACAAGTAAGTTGTTTAAGCGGGTCGCCAATAGATAGGCGAAAATATTTGAGGGGTTACTAAAAGTAACCCCTCAAATATTTGTGTCAGCAGCGAAATTGAGGCAACGAGGTGCTGTATTGCAAGCAGTCCTGCAACAAAATGCCCAACAGGCCTGTGGTATAATGAGATCAAATAATGATTGCAGGGAGGACTCAGCGTTTGCGGTTGCGTTATTGGGCAAGTTTGTTATTGTTGTTTTGGCTGAGTTGTTTGCCGGTGTGGGTTTCGGCCGCACCGCTGGATACGGTCGCCAAGATTACCGGCGCACGATGGTCGCGCAGCGTGGATGCGACGACCGGACTGATCAAAGTCCGCCTGGAAGTGGAAACAACAAAACCGGTGGAAGTGGAGAGTTTTATCACGAGGCTGCCCAACTGGCGGTTGATTGTAAC
>CAZOJA010000147.1:0-6267 GCA_964579955.1 uncultured Veillonellaceae bacterium
GGCACCTGCGTGAAGGAAACCTGCCCTCGTTTCACCTGCCTGCTGCACATCGACCCGGACGAAGTCGTGGCTGCGGCGCGGGAAATCGCCAAATAATTCCATATGGACTGGTTTTATCCGCCAACACCCTTAGCCAAATGGCCACCGGTCTCCTATTTATACGTTGCCCGCAACCTACGCATCATTTATTCACCTGATAATAGCTGACGTACCAATCGGCGAACTTTTGCAGTCCTTCTGCAATCGGAATCGCCGGTCGAAATCCCACAGCCTCCTCCAGCCAGTCGGTAGCAGCGTAGGTAGCCGGTACGTCTCCCGGTTTGAGAGGCTCGAAGATTTTATCGAAGACCACAGGCCAGCCAGTCGCCCGACTCAAGCACTGTTCCAACGTTTCAATGAACGCCATGAGTTTTTCAGGCCGATTGGCACCGATATTGAATATCCTGTACGGTGCTTGCGATTTTCCGGTTGGCGGACAAAACAGCAGCTTATACATTCCTTCGATGATATCGTCGATGTAGGTAAAGTCTCGATACAGGTCGCGCGCGAAATCGCCATTGTTGAATATCCGGACCGGCTCTCCCGCAAAGTATTTCTGCGTGAAGTTGAAGTATGCCATGTCAGGGCGACCCATCGGCCCATAGACCGTAAAAAATCGCAACCCGGTGGATGGGATGCGGTAAAGATGGCTGTAGCTATGCGCCAGCAATTCGTTGGATTTTTTGGTGGCCGCGTACAATGAGACGGGATGGTCCACGAAGTCCGTTTCGCTAAATGGAGTCTTTGCATTCGCCCCGTAGACGGAGGCGGACGAGGCGAATACGAGGTGGTCCACCGGATAACGCCTGCAAGCTTCCAGGATGTTGAAGAAACCGACGATGTTGCTCTGGATGTACGCATCCGGATTTTCCAACGAATAGCGAACCCCCGCCTGTGCCGCCAGATTGACGGCAATGTTCGGCCGATGGTCCGCGAACAACTTTAGCATCCGTTCCTTGTCCACGAGGTCGGCCTCGATGAATGTGAATCCGGGATACGGTTTCATCAGCTCCAGTCGGCTGCGCTTCAGTCTGATATCGTAGTAGGCATTGAGGTTGTCGGTGCCGATGACCCGCCAGCCCTGTTCCAGCAGTTTGTGGGATAGGAAATGGCCGATAAATCCGGCGGCACCTGTCACTAGGCAGGTTTTTCCGTGCATGGTCATTTTCCGTTCCTGCCGATGGAGTGGTATTCCACCCCTGCTATTTTCATTTCCCGCACGTTGTAGATGTTCCTGCCGTCATACACGAGCGGCGTGCGCATCAAAGCCTTGAAGTCGTTGGGCTGCAACACCTGGATCTCTTGCCATTCCGTGAAAATAAAGCATACATTTGCTCCACACAGCGCTTCGCCTGCAGATTCGACGTAATGGATGCTGGCTTTGCCGTGTGGGCCGGCGGGATACTTTTTGCTGAAATTTTTCATACCGACCGGATCGTAGGCGTACACGTCCGCCCCCTGTTCCAGCAGCAGCGGAATGTTATCCAGCGACGGCGCTTCCCGCAAATCGTCCGTATCCGGCTTGAAAGTAAGTCCCAGCACGGCAACCTTGAGTCCGCTGAAGGTGATTAGCCGTGCGCAGGCTTTCTTGTACAAGATCGTTTTCTGGTCCGCATTCACGTCGATAGCTGCTTTGACGGTCCGCAACTCGTAGCCGTGCTGTTTGGCCAAAAAATTCAATGCCTTGGTATCCTTCGGAAAACAGGAACCGCCGTAGCCGACACCGGCGTTGAGAAATTTTCCGCCGATACGCTCGTCGAAGCTCATCCCCCGGGCAACGTCCCCAATATCCGCGCCGACCAGTTCGCAGAGGTTGGCGATGTCGTTCATGTAGGAGATCTTCAGCGCGAGGAAATCGTTGGCAGCGTATTTGATCATCTCCGCCGACCGCCGACTAATGGACACGATCGGTAATTGAAACGGTTCGTAAATCTGCCGCAACAGTTTTTCCGCCCACTCGCTGTTCGTACCGATGATGATGCGGGCCGCCTGCAAAGTATCACGCACAGCCGTTCCCTGGGCCAAAAATTCCGGATTGGCAGCCACTTCCACTTTCACATCATTTACCAGGAAGTCTCTGATGAATTGTTCCACTTTGTCGTTGGTTCCGACCGGGACAGTAGATTTGACCACCACCAGGCAGTCGGTGACGATCGTTTCGGCAATCTGCCGAGCCACCGTCGCGATGTGGGAGAGTTCCGCCGACCCGTCAGGCCGCTCGGGCGTGCCTACCCCGATGAAGATGGCGTCGACATCGTGATAAGCAATCCGGTAGTCCGTTGTGAAACGCAGGCGCCCCTCCTCGTTATTTTTGCGAATAAGTTCTTCCAGGTCGGCTTCATAAATCGGCGAGTTTCCGCCCTCCAACATTTTCATCTTGATTTCGTCCACGTCGAGGCAGGTAACTTGGTGTCCGGCTTCGGCGAAACACACCCCCGCCACCAGTCCGACATATCCTACTCCTACCACCGTGATTTTGTACATCCCGTTCACCGTCCCTTATCTGTTGCATGCCGTTTTTTTTTGCAACTTGCTGCTTTTTCAATTCTTTTCAATAAGTTATATTTTATCACAAATTGAAAAAAACGACCATCCATACTGTGCTGTTCCATTGGCTATTGCAATCTACGGCTCTTTTGACGCAAACAGTCCGTTCAGTTATAATAAGTAAAGATATTTCAGCTATACTGACGATGATTTCCCCAGCTTTGGAGGAATTTTTTTGACGATCGATGTTTCCGGGGCAAAGAATGTCCTGATTATTCGTACCGATCATTTGGGCGATCTGCTGCTTTCGACCCCACTGATCCGCACCCTGCGTTCGCTCATGCCGGGCCGCCGCTTTGTGCTGGTGTCCTCCCCCGCCAATGCCGGAGCGCTGAACGGGTGGGATGCGCTCGACGGGGAACTCGTGTTCGACCCAAGCTGGTCCCTTGCGCGCAAGTGCAAGTTTCTCATCGAACTGCGCCGGACCCGCTGGGATCTGTGCCTGACGCTGGCCCCCCGCACCCGGTCGTATGTTCTCGGTTGGTTGTCTGGCGCGCCGCTACGGACCGGGATCGTCTACGCCCGTCGGGTGCTGGTCCGGCTATTGGCTCGGTTGTGGTTGACCCACCCGGTCGTCGTGGATTCGCGAACCTTGCTCGAAACCGGTCGGCCAGTACCGCACGAGGTAGTCCAGTTGGCCCGGATCGCCGCGCAGTTCAGTCTCTCCACAATCCATCCAGGTCCATTGGAATTTCCTCTTGATCCGACTGACGTCGCCTGGGCTCGCGGCTGGCTTACCAGTCGACCCAATTCCCTCATTGGCATCCATGGCGCAGCCAAATGGCTGTCCGGAGGATGGACCGCAGTCGACTTTCTGGATTTGGTCCGCGCCATCGCCGCACTTTGTCCCGATACCAAAGTAGCGCTAACTTTTGGCCCCGGTGACACAGCCCTGCAGGAAGCCGTAAAAACCTCCCTGGCCTCAGCGCCAATTTCCGGAGTCCTGTTGCCGGGACAATTGACGATTTCCCGCTGGGCGGGCTTATTTTCCCTCTGCCGTGTCATCATCAGCCCAGATACCGGCTCCCTACATCTCGCCGTTGCGCTTGGCCGCCCCGTCGTTGCCATGTACGAGCCGGGTAATTTTTTGCACTGCTCCAGCCAATGGGCACCATGGCAAGTTCCCTGCGCTGTGACCCGCCGGGAATCGCCGACCATCACGTTGCCGCGTGTAGTTGACGAAACGCGGCGCCTGCTGGAAATAAGCACACCGGAGGTTCCCGTATGAATTTTTCACAGATCGAAAAACCTCGGCCACCGTACAGTGGCCGAGGCGAAATGGCTCTGGCGCTGGCCGTGTTGCCCCTGGCTTTTCTGCATACACTGTTGGAATCCCTATATGGTTCCCGGGCCATTCCCGGGCAGCCCTGGCCCTATATACTGCTGCTCTCCGCTTTCAGCGCCGTCGCAATCTGCAGTGTCCTGTTTCTGGCCACGCCGACGGGAGAAAGCTGGATCCGACGCATGCTGGATGAGAAACGCCTAGCTATCATCGCCGCTCTGCCGGGAGCCTATGTGGGACTGTATCTGCTGCTAATCCGCCTTCTGGACCTGCCCCAACTCCATACCCACGCTCTGGCAATGACCAGACAGCCTTGGTCGCTGCTGCCCTTGCCGGTGTTTCTGGCTCTGGCTGGCCTCCTATTGGCCGCCGGATTATATGGCGGTGTATACTTGGCCATGCAGGGGGCGAGCGCCGCGAAAACCGACCTTTTTTTCGGCTGGCGCCAACTTGGCTGCGTCGGACTGGCTGTGCTCCCGTATCTGATTCTGCAGCGACATCTGCCGCTCATCTGGTGCTTCACGACACCGGTTGCTGCCATCGTGATGGTCTATGCGACAGGACTCGGGCGGGAATATTTCGGGTTTTCATTCGTGCCCCGATCAGCAAGGGACTTCCTGTCGGCGCTTCTGCTGCTGGCCGTCGGCCTGTCGGCGTTCCTGCTTCTCACCGTATTGTCGGGGAGCATCACTTATACCGGCAACTTATGGCGCTCTGACTGGACAACCCTATATAATGCCACTTTCATGTGGCTGATGATTGTCGGGATTTCCGAGGAAGTGATTTTTCGTTGCGGCATCCTGACGCTGACTACCGCGTATCTGGCGCGAAGGTCCCAAAAAATCATTGCCAACTGGAGCCGCTATCCCCGGCTAAGCGCCGTGCTGTTCACTTCCATCCTGTTTGGCCTCGTCCACCTTTACCGCGGTATGACTTTCGCGTTCCTGGCGTTCATCGCCAGCCTGCTCTACAGCCTGTCTTTTGTCGTTGGCAGGAGCCTTTCCGGCCCTGTTTTGCTGCACGGCTTGCTAAATGTACTGATTCTGAGAAATTTTCAGTTTTAAAACCTTATTTTTGGGCCAGCATAATTCCTTGGTCTATAATAACGTTTTGGCTATTTGTATGATGAAATGGAGGGGCCGCATGTCTGTCAAAATCAGTGTCCAAATCTGCAGCTACAACCGTTGGAGCTTACTTAAACGTGCTTTGGAAGCCTTGTTTGTCCAAGATTTTCCCAAGGATCATTATGAAATTGTCCTTGTCGATGACGGCAGCACCGACGAGACTTTCGCCTTGGCTACGGAGATTGCAAAAACCGCCCCCTGCCGTCTCAAAGTGTTGACCAAAAAAAACGACGGTCTGCCCCGGGCCCGCAATGTTGGCATCCGCGCCTGCGAAGGCGAGATCATTCTGTTCATGGATGACGATACGTTTGCCGACCCAGCGCTGCTGCGCGAACACGTCGGCTATCACGAGCAGTACCCCAAGGCCGTTGTTCAGGGCTGGGTAAACCACATCTGGGAATTGGACCCGAAAGGCCCTCGAACATTCAAGATGGACGATTATTCCCGTTCCTTCTTCTGGACGAGCAACGTGTCGGTCCGCAAGAAGTTTGTGGACCAAGCGGGAGGGTTCGACGAGGACTTCCAGGAGTATGGTTACCAGGACATGGAATTGGGATCCCGCCTGAGAAAGTTGGGACTGCAAAAGTATGTCAACCATAAAGCCGTTGTCTCTCATTACAAGCCGCCGAAACAAAAAAAGGACCTGCCGCGCATGCTGCGTCAGGCCGAATCGTGTGGCCGCAGCGGCATGATCTATATCAAAAAACGCGGCGGCTGGCAACCCCGCCTGAGCACCGGCATCACCGTCTTTCGTCTGGGGCTGGACTTGTTGCTGCGGCCTCTGAAACCGCTATTCCAGAGCGTAGTCGATAGTGCGCCGGAAGGTCCCATGAGCGCCTGGACTCGCTTCTGCGCAAGGATGCTGTGCAGCTACAGATTCTTCGACACCGTCCGCAAGGGCGATACCAACCGACCCCGACAGGATTCCAAACCATGATACCGGCTATCAGTGTAGTCATCCCGACCTTCAACCGCCGGCAAACATTGGAAACGATGTTGTCAATGATGACAAAACAAACGCTGCCGCAGGAGCAATACGAACTGCTGTTGTGTGATTCCGGCTCTACTGACGGTACCGCCGAACTGGTCGCCGAACTGGCAATCCCCAACCTCCGCTATCTCCGGCTCACCGAAAACCGGGGCCGGGCTGGCGCCCGCAATGCGGGAATTCTGGAAGCGACCGGGGAATTGGTGCTGTTCACCGATGCGGACATCCTGCCGTCGCCGGACCTGTTGGAAGAACATCTGCGGCTGCACCATGCCTACCCTCGCTCC
>CAZOJA010000148.1:0-6206 GCA_964579955.1 uncultured Veillonellaceae bacterium
AATAATAAAAAATACTATTTCATCAGGTTTGTAACCCTCACAAAGAGTTGTATAATGAACTACCACGATATCGTTTTCGAAAGGAGAGACAGAGTATCCTAATGAAATCTCTACGCAGTGTAGCGTCTCTAATCATCGTTTTTTTCATGGTGGTTTTATTTTTGCCCCAGGGAGAAGCAATTAGCCGGAACATAGGGATGGATGCCCTTGGCTATGATGCCGACATTGCAGTTAGTGCGCCGTATTCCTCGTTGACGCTGGAGATTCCGGTGCCGAGACTGGCTAAACTCCAGTCGGCGACTGCTACGATTTCTCTCACGCCCAACACGCAACTGAATGCAGAGACGATCTTTTTCTTTTATTTTAATGACAGACTGGTGGAAACTCGGACTGTAAGAGAGTTGCGGCAACGAAAAACGTTCACACTCAATTTGCCGTTGGATCGTGAGAATCAGGAAACACTGCGATTGCAAATCAAGTCCAACATGTTCATCTCCGATGACTTGTGTCGAGACTACTATTCCGGCGGGCTGTTTTTTACGGTTCATAAAGACAGTCGGATTACCCTGAATTATGACATGCTGCCGGTACAAACCGTGGCCGACTTCTTTGGCAGCTTCCAACAATCTGTGTTAGTAGTGGCGCCTAATGATGCAGTGCTTGATGAATATACTCCTGCTGCCTGGACTTATGGATTGATTAAAAAAACCTATCCGCATCTGAATGTGCAGTTCGTACGCGCCGGAGAATTGTCGGCAATGCCGCCCGTCCCTAGAATCTGGGTTGGCGTCGATGCCAAATTGCCGGCATATTTCAAAAATGCTGTAGCCGGTATTACCTTGGTTGACCCCAATACTTTGTTGATTTCTGCTCCAGATGTTGCCAAACTTAAACAATTTGTCCAACAACTGGCCGATTTACCAGCATTCAGCTTGAACCCAACCAATGCAAAGCGCATTGCAGTAACGCCTGTTGAAATGCCGGTCGGCAAAGTGACCGAAGCAATTGGGTTTGGCAGTGACAATGTGCAGGAAGGGATTCAAATTGTGCCGGCTTTTTATCGCCTTTTCCCGGCTTTGTTGGACAAAACGCCCGAACGGTTGGGGTTGCACATAGAAGGTTCGCATTCGGTGCCCTTCTTAGCAGCGCGTCCGGCGCGATTGGATATTTTGGTCAACAACAGTTTGGTCCATAGTTCTGCCTTGGATCAGACCGGCTTGTTCAAGCGGGATTTTTTACTGCCTGATTCAGTTGAATTAAGAACCAAGAATGACATCAGCATCCAATTTCATTATCCGGATGAACAGGGACAATGCTTGATTCGCGGAAAAATGCAGTATGGGCAGATTTTCCCAACCAGCTACGCATGGGGGACAGGACAATACCAATCGAATCAATTTTCCTGGGCAAATATTGGGCTGTTTTTTGGACGCAAAGGCGTTGTATTGCTTGACGAAAAACTCGGTTCCAATTCGTTTAAAGCCGCGGGCGAAATTGCTTATTTTCTAAATAGACAGTTGCCGCTTGGAAAAGCGGCTTTCCCCGAGTACCTGATGCTGGGCCAGCAATCTGATTTTCCCGGCGCTGGCTATGTGATCGTTGCAGGGATGAACGATCACGTACCCACTTCGCTTCAGGATAAAATGCCGATTGCCCTGGGGAAAAACTTCACTTTGTTTCGCAAAACGACGCAGACCACTTTGTTTGAATATCAGCCGCAGGTGAACTCTGTCGTTGGTCGGATTGGCGAGTATAAAGGAGTCCCACTGGTAATTTTTACTGCAAACCTTGATGGCGGTCTGTTAACGGATGCTTTGCAATATGTTGGCGCCGCAAAAAACTACGACTCGCTTACCGGCAACGTTATGGTTTTTCATCAACCGCAGCGAATTTATTCTTTTGATGTACGCGATCGCGCTGTACGTATCGAAAAAAAATCGACCCAAACTGCGTTTTGGAATGAATGGGGACAAAACGGCATGTGGTTGTTCATTGCGCTGGGGATCCTCGTGGTTTTACTAATTATCCTGATCGTTCTGCGTCGGCGTAGGATGCGCAAAATAACAGAAAATCCAGCGCTGCGGACAGATCAATATAGTACTCCGTTCAAATGAGTAGGCGATGAATGCCAAGAAAGTTTGTTGCCTAAATTTCGGCAAGACCAATGTAGCGCGGCGCATGGGACGCGGTACTATGTTGGTCTTGTTGGTCTTATTGTTGACAGGAGTTTGGCCGGCTTCCGCAGTAGGGGCAGTAACTGCTGAGTGGGAAGCGCCTTATGCTCAGGCGATGGGTTGGGCAAAACAAGAGCGCTATGAACAGGCTCTGACGGCGTTGGCCCAGTTGCAGACAAAATATCCGACCGTTGCACAAATTTTATTCGACTATGCGGTGGTGTTGCACTGGGATGGCAGGGACAAGGCGGCGACTGTGCTATACGAGAGCCAGATCAGCAGATACAAGGATGTTCCCGCCTATGTACAGGAAGCAATTGCAAATGCCTATTTCCGACAACAGAACTATGCTCCGGCCAGAATACTCTATCGGGCGCTTTCAACCAGTGATGAGCGGCGTAGCCGCCGTGCGCGCTTGATGGAAGCTGAAGTTTTAATTCTGCAGAATGATCCGGCAGCTGCGCAGCAGATCTATGAAGCAATGCTGAAAGAACAGCCGGATGATCTGGAAGTATATCTGGCTCGTGGTCGCGCACGGTTGGGAAACGGCGACAGTCGTCGCGCCAGTGAAGATTTCTTAATTGCGCAAGCAGTAGCGAAAAAGCAGAAGGATGCGGCCAAACAGAAACAAATTGACGCATTGCTGGCCACGGCATTGCTTCGTGCGGGTGACCTTGAGCAGGCAGTTTTGGTTTTGCACCCATACATTCGCAGTGGACAGGCTGATGCCAGCATGCAGGTTGACTATATAACTGGACTGTCTTTTGGCGGCAAAGCCGACCGGGCTGTCGCTGAAGCCCGCGAGTTTTGGCCGGACCTGCTGACAGCACCGGTCCACGGTGTCCGAACTTTAGGTGACGCGTATATGGTTAGCGCAAAATATGATGCCGCAATTGTTGTTTATGATATCGTATTGCGGCGGGACCCTAAAAACCAGCTGGCAATGCTGGGAATGGCTGCTGCGAGGGTTCAGAAAGGGCAATTAAACGAAGCCGTTCAGCTTTACGAACGTGCGCTGGCATTAAATCTCCAACTGGCCAATATGGTTTTGGATGATTGTTTGCAATATATGGCGCAGGGAAAGACGGCAGCTGCCCAAAGAGTTTTTGCTTTAATCAAGACCAGAATCCCAATTAAATCCGATTTTTTTCGTCAGTATGCCGAACGGCTAAAGCAGGCAGAGTCGCCGACCGAAGCGCTCAAGAATCTCCGGTTGCTGCAAGGACAACCCTGATAATCTTCACAAGAGAGGAACAAAACTAGCATGTCAGCAGCAAAAAAAACAGTAATGCTGTATCATCGATCTTATCGAATCATTGATGGTTCTGTCTGGGTTGTCCTATTACAAATTTTGTTTTTCGCTTTGCCGATTTCACTTGGCAGTGTTTTCTTTTATCCCGAGATAACAAATGCATTGTGCCAGCTGGCGCATGACATATTGTCGCCGCACTTTCCGGCGGGTTCGATTTATGTGGCCGAAGCGCAATTTATTTCGTTACTGGATGATTATTCTTACTTGCACTTACCCAGCACGTATCCGACTTATACTTTCAGCTTGATAAATGCCATTGTTTGCATCCTGTTGCTGATTATCCTGCCACGAATAGAAATAGGAAAACCCTTTCTTATTTTCATTCTGATGGTTGCCTTTATTCATTTGACTTCAGCACTGTTTTTTTTGATTGCTCCTGATAAATTTCCCTACGACACAACGGAATATTCCCGGTTATATATTTTGCAGCAAATCAGTATCGGTTTTTTTGTTCCTTTGATTATGGGCATGGCGGTGATGCCATTGCCATCGCCGCTCATCCTGCGGTGCCTGGTAGTATGGTCGACTTATTTTTATTCGCTGCTGTTCAATTCTCTTCGCTATGTAGTGTTTCTTTACTTACTGGATGTATCGTCATTGCTGTTCATGGCGGTGCTCTATTTCATCATGGGGCCTTTGGTCGACTTTGTTTATATTACCGGAATCTATAGTCTGTTTTTATCCGGTGTGGCCAAAGACATGAGAGGAGACTCTGGTGCATGGCGATGGTAGTTAGCCTATTAAAAGCATATCTGCTGTTTACGATCATCATCATGGTTATATACGCAATCAGGCATTTTATTTTTACATTGAACCGACTGTTTTGTACTCAACGCTTGTACTATCAGGATATTATCGACTCTGATCTGAAATCTGTTTCCGTATTGATTCCGATGCATAATGAAGAGAGGGTCGCTTCGTATGTATTGGATCAATTGCTCAAAGTGGATTACAGTCCGGATAAAATCGAAATCATCCCAATCAATGACCACTCAACGGATGGTACTAAAGCGATTCTTGACGCGTATGCACGTCAACATCCCAACATCAAACCATTGCACAGAGACGAGGGTATCCGCGGCAAATCTGCGGCGCTCAACGATGCGATTGATCTAGCGAGCGGGGAGATTCTAGTTGTGTTCGATGCAGATTATCTGCCCCCCGGGCTATATTGAAAAACCTGACCATCTGCTTTCAGGACCCGGAAGTGGGTGCTGTCATGGGTCGCGTCGTTCCGGTTAATGCACAGCATAATTTGTTAACCCGTTTATTGGATCTGGAACGGAGCGGCGGCTATCAGGTTGACCAACAGGCACGTTATAATATGCGCCTGTTGCCGCAGTACGGCGGTACAGTCGGCGGATTTCGAAAAGATGTGGTGATGAAGTTGGGCTATTTTAATCCGCAGATCCTAGCCGAGGATACCGACTTAACTTATCGTTGCGCCATCAATGGCTGGAAAGTCATGTACGCAAACAGGGCCGAGTGTTATGAAGAAGTACCGGAAAAATGGCGCGTACGGGCTACACAGATCCGTCGATGGTCCCGCGGCCATAATGGCGCGATGTTCAGATATTGGTTTGCATTCCTTAAATCACCGTATCTTACTTTTCGTGAAAAACTTGATGGATTTTTATTATTGATCATTTATGTTGTGCCGGTAATTCTGTTGCTGGGCATTGCAGATTCCCTGTTGCTGTTTTATTGGGGTGAAATGGAGATTTTTTCTGGATTGTATTTTTTGGCTTTTCTGGGAGTCTATAATACCTTTGGCAATTTTGCCCCGTTTTATCAGGTAGGAACTGCCTGCTTGCTGGATGGGGCTGCGGAGAGAATTCTATTGATTCCTTTGATGATTTTTAACTTCTGTTTTAATTTATGGTATATTTCGCGTGGTTTTTTTGATGCGGTTGTCGACGCAATTACCCAGCGTCAGGCATACTGGCACAAGACGGAGCGGTACCGTTCGGAACAGGAGTTTATCGGATGATCTTGTTGCTGTGTTTTATTCTATTGCTACTGATATTTTTGTTACCATTCATTCCCGGAATCCGGGAACTGATTCTTAAGCGTGATGTAGCTCCCTTGTCGGTTAAAAGTGATTATGTCAAGAATCCGCACTATTTTGCCGAATCATTTAAAGGACGTATGCAGCCATTTATGGCTACGGTAGGTATTGCTGCCGGGTTAAATTATGTAAAGCTATCCAAGACAGAGGCTGTTGCAACGCTCGGGTTTGAAGCAGTTCCTGACAATGCAAGATTTACTGATGTTTGTTATGCGGACCATGATCTTCGTACCGGTCAAGCCGTGATTTTTGCCAAAGAGCTATATATTCACGGCGATGTCGTAACCGGCAGTGAAAATCAGTTGCGTGCTTTAGCCTGTGAAGGCCATGTCCGGTTAGGTAGCGATTCGCGCATTATGCGCTGGATTGATGCTACAGGCAACATTCATGCTGAAACAAACTGCGACCTGGGGATTAGTGCCAGCTGTGGCGGGAGCTTGTCGATGGAGTCGGGCGTTATTTTTAGACGGCTATATGCATTTCCGGTAAGGGTAGGGGAAGCGCTGGCTGCAAATCGGCTGGGAGAAGCAATCGTTAATGTTCCGCCAGAGCTAACGGTTTGTGAAGTTGCGGTGTTGAATGCCAGCGGCGGCGCTGACCGAAACATATCGGATGTCCCGCCGCATTCACGTATTGGTGGCAGTATCATCAC
>CAZOJA010000149.1:0-6137 GCA_964579955.1 uncultured Veillonellaceae bacterium
CTGCGCCGGGTTCGGTCAGGCCGAACGCGCCGACCAGTTTGCCCTGGAACAGAGGAACCGAATATTTTCTGCGTTGCTCTTCGTTGCCGTAGGCGAAGATCGGCCAGCCGTTGAGCGAAATGGCGACGGAATAAGCGCAGCCGGTGGAGGCGCAAGCTTTGTTGATCTCCATGCTGGCCAGCGCATAAGTGATCTGGTCGGCGCCAGCGCCGCCGTACTCGGTCGGATAGGGCAGACCCATCAGTCCGAGCGGGGCGAACTTCTCTTTGAACATGTTGTAGATCGGTTCGAAGCTTTCGCCTTTATCCCAGTCCTTGGCATTGGGCGCGATTTCCTTGGCCACAAGTTCTTTGACCATTTGCTGGATTCGCAGTTGATCTTCGGTAAATGCAAACTTCATTGTACATTCGTCCTTTCTTGTATTATTTTTATTTTATTAATATATGGGTAAATCGTAATTTTGCCTGTCTTATCAGTCGGCAGACGCTTTGGCGGGAGCAACCGGGGTCGCCTTGGGCACAAAGGATTCCACCGTAAAGAACAGACAGATCGTCCCTACCACCATGCCGCCGAAGCACAGCCAGAACGTCGAGGCATAAGCTTCTACAGGGAATTTGCCGGCAATCTTGGTGTATCCGTCGAGCAATTTTCCCATGTATTGCTGGTAGAAAGCGCCGCCGACGAAGTAGAACAGGTTGAACACGCCGATCGCCGTTCCGACGACTTTACGCGGCAACCGCTCGGAAATATGCGCATAGTTGGTGATGTACACGCCGCCGAATGCGCCCATGAAGAAGCAGAACGCCGACATGCTCGTTACGCTCCAACCGCTCGGACTCGTTGCAATGTAAAGCCAGCCAAGGGTATACACGACAGCGCCGATAATAACGACTTTTTTACGGCTCTTCATGATCCGGTCGGAAATGAAACCGGACAACGGACAACCGACCACCATGCCGATCGCCCACCAGGAAACGACGTTGGCCGCCACTTGCTTGGTAAAGCCAAGGATATCCATCATGTAGGGAACCGCCCACAGGCCCTGGAAACCCATCATCGGGCCATACACGGCAAACGCATAAACAGCCAGCCAGCGGAAGTTCCAGTTGGTCACCGACATTTTCAGCGCTTCCTTGAAACCGATCGCATCATCTGCCGCCTGTTGCTCGGCGGTGACCACGATGCCGTCCACTTCGTTCAGACTGGGCAACCCCATGTCCTGGGGACGGTTGCGAACGAACATGTAGGTCAATGCAGCTAGAACGACCGATGCAGCACCTAAGTAATAGAAGGCTTCCCGCCAGCCAGTCATCGCGACGAAGCTGGCCAAAGGACCAGCTGCGCCCAGCGCGCCGACATTGCCGACCGTCAGCAGGATGCCGGTCAGGGTGGCAAATTCATAAGGCCGGAACCACTGTGCCTGAATCTTCATGATCGGGATGTAAACGACGGCAACGCCGACCCCCATCATGACCCGTCCGACCAGCGCCCATTCGTAGGTCGATGCCATGCCGAACAAGGCGGTGCCGATACCGGCGATAATGAAGAAGATGGTAACCGCAAGACGAGGTCCCATAAAGTCGGCCAATATCCCCGAGGGAATCTGCATCGCTGCGTACGGATAGAAATATGCGGCGGACAACAGACCCATGCTGGCCGCACTGATCCCGAACGCCTTCATCAGTTCCGGCGCCACGACTGCCGGCGCAACGCGGTCAAAATAAACAAAGAAGTATACCAGCCACAGGGTCCCCAAGACGATCCACCGATAACTCAGCACTTTTTTCCGTTGCTCTTCCGTCACCTTTAGCATTCCTTTTTTCCTCCTCTTTTTTTGTGTTGCCTGACCGTTCTCTCTAATCTGGAAACTAAGTTGCAGATTCTCGACTAATATACTTCGCAACTTTCGTGCCAACACGTCGTTACTGTCGGTAAACCGGGCTAAGTCACATTTTCACCCCGATTGAATTGACAGAAAAAAATAAAATCGGCGATGCCATCTTGCATCGCCGATCAGTGGAAAAATGCCTCAAACGCTTTAATTTACGGGCTATACGGCCAAATGATGCCGCTCCTTTGTTCACGATGCATTCATGCATCAAAACGGGTGATCTGATACTGCTTCATCTTTCGTACGATCGTCGACTGGTTCACTTCCAGCACCCGGGCCACCTTTCGCGTCGAACCATGCTCGCCGAACGCCCGCTCCAACAGCAGCGCCTCCAGTTCTTCGACCGCCTGCTTGTAAGGAACGACCCGGTTGAGCACGACGGCTTCCGACCCGTCCACCACCGTCTCGATTTTCGCCTGCATCGTTTCCGGCAGATGGCAGGGGTCGATATACGGTTCGTTGACAAGCACGACCAGTCGCTCGACCAGGTTTTCCATCTCGCGCACGTTGCCGGGCCAGTCGTAATTGACCAACCGCTCCACGGCCGCCGTCGAAAACCGCTTTTGCAGACCGTACTTCTGATTGACCTTTCGCAGCATCTCGTGCAGCAGCGGCGGGATATCCTCGCGCCGCTGACGCAGCGGCGGGATCTGGATCCCGAACACGTTCAGCCGGTAATAAAGGTCGTCGCGGAAGGTTCCCGCCTTGACCAGCGTCGGTAGGTCCTTGTTGGTGGCTGCAATCACCCGGACATCGACCGAGATCGGTTTGACGCCGCCGACCCGGGTCAGTGTCTTTTCCTGCAGTACCCGCAGCAGTTTTACCTGCAGACCGAGCGGCAATTCGCCGATTTCATCGAGAAACAGCGTCCCGCCAGAAGCCAGTTCGAACATGCCGGGCTTGCCGTCTTTTTTCGCGCCGGTGAACGCACCGCCGGCATAACCGAACAGTTCCGACTCCAGCAGGTTCTCCGGGATCGCACCGCAGTTGATCTTGATAAACGGTTGGTTTTTACGCCGGCTGAGCGAATGGATCTTATTAGTGATGACTTCCTTGCCGACGCCGGATTCGCCCATGATCAGCAACGTAGAATCGACGGTCGCGATCCGCGCCGCCATCTCGACGACCCGCTGCATCGACGGGCTCTTCGCCACCAGGTCTTCCATTTTCAGCTGCTGAAGACGGATCTGCTCCAGTTCGGAAACATAGCGCTGGTTCAGTTCCACGGTTGCTTCGAGTTGTCGCTGCAATTGTTCGAGATCGGTCATATCGCGCACGTTGACCACGATTTGCATCAATTCGCCGTTTTCGTCAAACATCGGCGTGCCGGTTGCCATGACCTGATTGCCCTTCCGCGGGCCGGCCAGAATGTTGACCAGCAGGGTGACGGTCTTTTTTTGTTCCAGCGCCGCCACTGCCGCCGATTTGTCATACCATTTGCTGTCGACCAGTTCATGGGCCGTCTTGCCGAGGATTTCCGCCCGGGGGAAGCCGCAGATCTTTTCCCAGGCCGAATTCACCCGGGTCACCGTGCCGGTGCTGTCAGCTATATAAAAACCATCGTAAGAACTCTCAAAGATCGCATCCAGTTCCTTGACCGCCGAATTGGAGGTTTGCAGCTGCGAACAAACGAAATCATATTCTGACAGATCGAGGAACACGCTCATGGCGCCGACGCATTCTCCCTCGTAGACCAGCGGCGTCCGGTTGGCCAGGATGCTCACACCGTTGATCTGGGCCCGTACGCCGGTCATCGGCGTCATCTGGTTCAGTGCATCAAGCAGCCCCATGTTCGGGTCGAGTTCGGAGATGTGCCGGCCGATGACTTCCGCCCGCTTCCGTCCCAGGACCCGCTCGGCCGCCGGATTGAAAATCACGACTTTGCCTGCGCTGTCAATCGCCAGGATGCCGTTATGCGACGCTTCGAGAATCTTGCGCTCCAGTTCGGCGATCTGGCGGAAATAGCGGCTGGTTTTGCGGCCGATCAGCTTGGCCCGCATGAAGCCGGTCAGCTTGCCTGCTTCGTCGACAAACGGCACGACATCATTATAGATCGAAAGATCGATCCGGTCCTGCCGCGTCGTCAGCTGCTGCGGCTTCAGCTGCGTCAGGCCGCCGGAAATATCCCCCCTGGCCCGCAACTCCTCCGCCGCGAACAACAGGGTCCGCACACAGATCATCCCTTGGTAGACTCCCTGTTCATCCTGCACCGGCAAGGAGAAATAGGGCACTTGGTGAAAAACCGCGATCACTTCGTCAACCGACTGGCTGGAGAGCAGAACAGGATGGCGGATCAGGTCGTCTTCGCTAAGAAACACGCGCGCACCTCCTGGCGAGTTATCCATGCAACATGATACAGATTCTATCTATTGACGAATTACAATTCTAAATTAAAGAACTATTCCGACAGTCCATCTCTATTTTTGCACAAATACCGTCCGCCGTCCATCCCCAAAACGAAAAAATTGCATCGGCGCAGCAATAAACGCTGTTACGCCGATGCAAAGTGGCATCGTCTCATAGAGTCCGGCTTTTCATTAGCTTATCGGCGCTGAAAATAGAGCAACGAGCAAATCAACAGCAAAACACTGCCGGCAAGAAATAGCGCGTTGTTTTCGAGCAGGTTGCCGGTCGCCATCAACAGGGCCGCAATCAATAGGCCGATTAACGGGATCATCCGTTCACGCATCCTTTCTGTTTTCAGGATTGCCGGCAAACGGTCAATCCAGCGTGTGGATCACCATGCCGTCGCGCAGCTTGGGTTCGAACCAGGTCGACTTGGGCGGCATGATTTCATTGTTGTCCGCCACCAGCATCAGCTCTTCGATCGAAGTCGGATACAACGCGAAGGCGACGACGGCCCGGCCGGAATCGACCAAGCGTCGCAATTCGGACATGCCGCGGATGCCGCCGACAAAGCCGACCCGTTTGTCGGTGCGTGGGTCCTGGATGCCGAGCAGGGGAGCCAGCAGGTTGTTTTGCAAAATGTTGACATCGAGGCGGCCGAGCGCGTCGGTATGGTCAAACGTGCCCGGTTTGGAGGTCAGTTGGTACCAGGTGCCGTCAAGATACATACCGAATCGGTGCACACGTTCCGGTTTGCCGGTTTCCTGGCCGCGGCCGCGTACCGGTTCGACGATGAACTTATGTCCGAGTTTTTCCAGAAAAACTTGTTGCGTTGTGTTGCCCCAGTCGTAGATCACCCGGTTGTAGTCGAGAATCCGCACCTCATCGTGAGGGAACAACACTGTCAGAAAGCGGTCGGCATTCGTTCCGCCACTCAGGCGGCTGACCCGGGCGGCCGCCGCGGCCCGATGGTGCCCGTCGGCGATATACAGCCGTTCAACGGTTTGAAAGCCGGATTCAATCGCATTCACGACCGTCGGGTCAGCCACAACCCACAGGCTATGCCGGATGCCATCTTCCGCTGTGAAGTTATAGGTCGGCGGGGTCACCAGCACGCTGGCTACCAGATCGGCCAGTTCCGCGTTACGGCGATATACCAGGAAAACCGGACCGGTTTGCGCGCCGCTGCCCAGGATGTGGTCGACGCGATCCTGTTCCTTGTCCGGCCGGGTCAGTTCATGCTTGCGGATGATGCCCGCCTCGTATTCCGCTACCGAACAGACCGCGGCAATGCCGGTTTGTACATGTTTTCCCATCTGCTGCTGATACACATAGTAGCAGTCAGCCTCATCACGCTGCAACAGTCCGCTTTGCACATACTCGGCCATTTTTTTGCCGGCCTGCTGGTATACGACGGCCGCGTGGGCATCGGTATCCACCGGCAGGTCGACTTCGGCCCGGGTCACCCGCAAAAAGCTCTGCGGTTTTTGCGCGACCATCTCGCGTGCCTCGGCCGCATCCATCACATCATAAGGCAGGGAGGCAAACTCCGCCGCGGCTGCAGCCTGCGGCCGCAGCGCCCGAAAAGGTTTTACCGTTGCCATGTCATTGCCTCCTCCAAAAATTTTTGCCTTGTCATCATTATTATAACTGTATTATAACTGTAGCGATTCAAAGTTGACCAGCGTTGCACCGAGAATCCCCTCTACCGCCTTCAGTTGTTCGAGCACCGGCGCCGGAATCGGCGACTGCACGCTGAGCACCATCATCTGGTTGCCGGCCTTTTCCGAACGACCGACCTGCATGCTGGCGATATTGATCCCCTGCGAACCGAGAATCGTGCCGACCTTGCCGATGATGCCGGGACGGTCGATATGCGGTCCGATCATCAACCAGCCGT
>CAZOJA010000150.1:0-6095 GCA_964579955.1 uncultured Veillonellaceae bacterium
GAAGCACGCAGACCCGTTCCCAGGTTGGTCGGGCAGGAGGTAAGATAGCCGAGATCTTCGTTAAACGCGAACCCAAGCCGTGACTCCAGCAGGTTGTCTGTCGCATCGGCCATCCGCCACGCCGCTTTCAGGTTTAGTCCGGCCGTCAGGCTCTGGATGCGAAAATGGTCTTCTTCGTTCACCATGATGCTGACTGCCGTATCGTCGCGCACGATCAGCGAGCGTTGCCCCGGTTGCTGAATATGTTTCAGGCTGGTCAAATGCTTTTCCACCAGGATGCGGCGTTCCTGTTCCGACAAATCCGCCATGTCCAGCATCTGATAAGCGTGGGCCGGATCGGACTCTGCCAGTGCTTGCACGGAAAAGGAAATTCTGTCGCCGATACCTGCCAATTGCTTGTCATCAGCCTGTCCGGGAAACGGTACGCCGTTCAGGTTACGGGCCAGGCGGATCCTGCTCGACAACACGATGTCGCCTTCCGGTCCGGCCTGTTCCATCCAGGATGGAACCCGGCAATCAAACAAGTTGTTGTAATCATGCACCATGTGAATCAGCTCCCTCAGTCGCCAGTTGCTTTTCCAGCAAACGGATGTCATCGCGAATTCGGGCGGCGCTTTCATAGTCTTCCCGTTCCACCGACTGCTCAAGATCTTTACGCAAACCTTTGACCGCCAGACGGAGCCGGATCAGGTTGCCCGCCTTTTGCGGCACTTTGCCGGTATGATTGTTTGTGCCGTGGACCCGACGCAAAATCGGTTCCAGTTGCTCATGAAAAATGCTATAGCAGACGTTGCAGCCGATTTTGCCAGAACGGCTGAAGTCGGAAAACACCATGCCGCAATTGGGGCAGGCCATTTCAGCTTTCGCGGAAGCGGACAGCTCCTGGCTGAACATCGCCTTGACCAGATCATTGACAGAAAAATGAATGCCGGCGGAGAAACATGCCTCCCCGGCAGATGACGCACACGACTCGCAAAGATGCTTTTCGGTTTTCACACCATTAAGAATCTTGATCATGTGGACATGCGCCGCATTGCTGCCGCATTCGTCGCAAAGCATACGAGGTTCCTCCTAAGAAAAATTCGATAGTGTGGCAAAAATAGCTCGCAGGCTGCGGACCCGTTCCTCTGGATCAAGCCTTTCCTGCATCAACTGCACAAACTGCATCAACATTGCCGCTTCACGCTGGGTCATCAGTCCATTGCCACGCAGTTCCTCCACCAGCGTATCAATGTCATCGGCAGTATGGTCAGCCACAATCCGGTTCAGTGCACTGTCAAACACATCATTGGCCAGCGATGTGCGAGCAATTCGGATGAATCCGCCTGAGCCGCGACGACTTTCCACCACGAAACCCCGAGACCCTGTGAAGCGGGTACTGACGACATAACTGATCTGTGAAGGCGCGCAATCGAGTTCCATTGCCAAGTCGTTGCGGTTAACAACAATCGTGTTATCCTGCCTACCGGACAACCGTAGCAAAATGAATTTTTCGATGGTGTCTGCGAGATTGCCCATGTCTGTCTCTCCCATCCATGCTACTTGGAATCCTATTTATATTGTATTTGACTTTTCGACTTTTGACAAGAGGAGGCTACTGGACTTCCAGCACCATAAATTTGAGATAACTGGTTTCCGGCGCTGCAGGCAATGAAGGGTGGTCCTGCGCCTGGGACAGATAGGCCACTTCTCTGACCATTCGTTTGGCATCGGCCGCCGCTTCGGCCACAACGGTGCGGAACAGGTTTCTGTCCATATGGAAGGAGCAGGAACAGGTGACCAGATACCCGCCCGGTCGGATCATTTTCAGTCCCCGCAGATTGATTTCTTTGTAGCCGCGAGCGGCACTCTCGACCGAGCTCTTGCTTTTGGTAAACGCCGGCGGATCAAGAATCACCGTGTCATAAGTGCGACCACTGTCCGAGTACTCCCGCAGCAAATCAAATGCGTTCGCTTCACGGAACTCGCACCGGTCCTGAACCTGGTTCAAAGCAGCGTTTTTCGCCGCCATATCGACAGCGGCCGCCGAAATATCAATGCCAGTAACTTGCTTGGCGCCATAAGCCGCCGCATGGACAGAAAACGAACCGGTAAAGCAGAAACAATCGAGCACTTCGGCGCCGGCAACAAATTTTGACAACAGACGCCGATTGTCGCGTTGATCATAAAAGAAGCCTGTTTTTTGGCCGTTCTCAATATCGGCGTAAAACAGCAGATTGTTTTCCCTTACCTGCAGCAACGTTTCGCCCTGACCTTTCAAAAAACCCTTTTGCAAAGGCAAACCTTCCAGCGTCCTCACCGAAGCATCATTGCGCTCGTAGATCATCGCCGGCTGCAACAGTTCATCCAGCACCGAAACGATCAGTTGCTTGTGAACATCCATTCCCAGCGCCAGTGTCTGGACGACCAGGCAATCGCCAAATTTGTCCACGATCAGGCCGGGCAAAAAATCCGCTTCGCTGAAGATCAGTCGACAATACTCCGGTTCCGTCAAGAACCGTTGCCGATAAGCCCAGGCCCGCGAAATCCGACGGACAAAGAAGTCCCGGTCGACGGTTTCTTCATCCCGGGAAAGCAGCCGGACCGTAATCTGGGAGCGCGGATTGATATATCCGCGGCCCAGGTACTGTCGCCGCGCATTGAACACGTCCACGATGTCACCGGGGACAAACTTGCCCTTGATATAGTCGATTTCACTCTGGAAAACCCAGGGGTGGCCTGATTCGCTGCCATGCCGCCCTTGGCGCTTGAGTACGACCTTGGCTATCGGTTGCATAGACCCGCCTCCAAACATTTTATTACTGTAAAGACAAGGAAAGAGGGCCGCACTGGCCCTCCCCACAGCAGTTTCTAGCGGTTGAGCATCTTTTGGGCAAACTCACGACCGAATTCGAAACAACGCTGGATTTCTTCCGGACTGGGCGCCCACTTCAGCGTCGGGCCCGTCATATCCACCGAAATCCCAGCCGCTTTCAGGGCCAGTTCCATATCCGCCTGGGCGCCGCCGGCCCAGCCATAGGCGCCAAATGCCGCGCCGCTCTTATTGAGGGGTTTCAGGCCCTTCATGTAATATAATACCGCTGCCATGGTCGGCAGCATCCCGTTGTTCAGCGTCGACGAGCCGCAAATCAGGCCGCGCGCCGTTTGCAGTTCTGCAATCAGTTCGCTCTTGTCCGAATCGGCCATGCGGAACAGTTTCGCCTTGACGCCGCCTACGGTCAACCCCTCCAAGATGCGGCGAGCCATGATCTCCGTACTGCCCCACATCGAATCGTAGACAACAAGCACCAACGGCTCCGTTTCGCCTGCCGACCATTTTTTGTAAAGGGACAGGATCTCACTAATATGCGACCGCCAAATCAGTCCATGGCTGGGGGCAATCATCCGGATCGACAACAGGCCCAGACTGTCCAATGCTTTCACGACCAGCTTGCTGAAAGGCATCAAAATGTTCGCATAGTATTTTTTCGCCTCATAGAGCAATTCGCTCAGATCATTCTCGTCGTCAAATTTGAAGTTGGTCGAATAATGCTGTCCGAATGCATCATTCGAGAACAGAATCTGCTCGTCTTCCAGATAAGTCGCCATCGAATCCGGCCAATGCAGCATCGGCAGCGGCACGAATCGCAGCGTATGTTTCCCCAGCGATAGGCTGTCGCCGTTCTTCACCACACGAAAATCGTACTCCTGGCCAAAATATTTGATGATTTCCCCGCGGCCCTGCTCAGTGATCACGACTTTGGCCTGCGGCGCCGCTTGCATAATCAACGGCAATGCGCTGCTATGGTCCGGCTCCACATGGTTCACAATCACATAATCTATCTTGGCCGGGTCAACAATCTGACCGATCCGTTCCAGCAGTTCTTTGGCGAACGGCGCCTTGACCGCATCAATCAGGCAGATCTTTTCATCCACGATTAGA
Organism: uncultured Veillonellaceae bacterium; assembly: GCA_964579955.1. Classification (GTDB taxonomy): domain Bacteria; phylum Bacillota; class Negativicutes; order UBA1444; family UBA1444; genus UBA1444. Next base: position 3,923 of record CAZOJA010000150.1, read on the forward strand.
TAAGAATTATAAGTAACCCCCCGCGGCGTCTTATAGCCGTGAAAATCACGGGTGGTCCAGTCCACGGCCCCTACCTGGTATATTCCCCGGGCCAGCTCTGCATTGTACATCATCCCAAACCTCTCCTTTATCTTGACACTCATTCGGTCACGTACTGTTCCATGATTAAGATTTTACCCTTCCCGCTCAATTATCGCAAGTGCGACGCGCATTTGCACGGACCGACGGTTCAAAGTATAATAAGATGATAGAAAATAGCAACTTTATCAAAACAAGAAATAATACAAACGAGAGGTGACGCATTTGGCTGCCATCGGCCGACACACGACCGCTGACTACTACGGTTGCCGCAAAGAAACCCTGAACGATATGGAGTTATTGCAAAACATCGTTTCTCAGGCAATCCACGCCGCCAATCTTAAAATGCTCAGTGTTCAGACGTATCAATTCGAACCGGAAGGGATCACGGTCCTCGCCCTATTAACCGACGGTCATCTAGGCATTCATTCTTATCCCGAACTGGGTTTCGCAGCGGTTGATTTGTTTACCTGCGATAGTCACAGCTTGCCGGAAAAGGCCCTGCTGACGATTAAACGGGAGCTTGCGCCGGAAAAAACAAAAAACACCACGATTAAGCGCGGCGACTTTGGTTCTGAACGCGATATGAAACCGCGGACAAAAACGAATTCAGGCGCGATTCGTAAAGTTCGCGACACAGGAACGAAAGTGCTTAAGTTTTTGGCCAACAAATAGATTAACCTTCTTGACTTTTCCCGTGAAATGGATAATAATTATCCGTAGTTAACATTATGAAATAAAGGAGTTGTTTTCATTGAGCACTACACAAAAAAATCTGGCCGCTGCTTTTGCCGGCGAATCCCAAGCCAATCGCAAATATCTCGCATTTGCCAAACAGGCTGATGCTGAAAAACTTCCCCAAGTCGCCAAACTCTTCCGCGCCGCCGCCGAAGCGGAAACCATCCACGCCCACACTCATCTGCGCAACATGGGCATGATCAAGTCCACTGCCGAAAACCTCAAAGCAGCGATTGAAGGGGAAACCCATGAATATACCGAAATGTACCCCGGTTTCATAGATGACGCGAAAGCAGAAAATCAGCCTGCTGTAATTCTGAAAGGCCTGCAGCTGGCCAATGACGCGGAGAAGGTTCATGCGTCGCTGTACCAGAAAGCATTGGATACACTGGCCAACCCGGTAGAAACCGATCTATTCCTCTGTACCGTATGCGGTCATATTGCCGAAGGCAGCGCGCCAGACCAATGCCCGATCTGCGGCGCTAAAGCAGTAGTCTACAAAAAAGTCGACTAAATAGCGTATCCGGTTATCATGAATTAACGGGAGGAAGGCTTTCGCCATCCTCCCGTTGCATTTTTCCTGTCAGCTGCTATCCCTTGTTATCCGGTTCGTTTCGTCTTGCCACCCGTTCCAGGGGAAAGCGGATTAGTACCGACTTGATCGGTTTCGCAGGCTTGACCGGTGGTTGACCTATCGCTTCGAAAGTGTCGTTTCCATTCCAGGAACTGCCAATCAGCACGCCGTCGACAAATAAATCCGCTTGAATCAGCGGCTGAAACTTCTCATGCCGCAAATAATCGACCAGCAGCGAAGCTTCGGCTATATTTTCCGATGTCGGCGCCCCCTCGATGACAACAAAGCCATAGTCGAGGAAATCATCCCATTCATCATAGTCAGCGCCGAACCCCAGATTCATCACTTCTGTCAATTCACTCATAATTTCAGGGTTTTCACACCCGTCAATACTCAGGCATTCAATAACCAGCATCACCTTTTTGTGCGACAATGGCGCGATCAGTTCCTCAAACGCGAGAATTCGATGTTGCACCCGACTTGGCCCCTTCCGCTTACATTTATTTTCATTATCCCGCGCTGAAGCTTTCCTGTCAAACCAGCTTCATCCCGGTGTCGTCCACCGCTAAAAAAGCCTTCCGGATTTTGCCGGAAGGCTTGGTTTTATGGTGACCCCGGCGTGATTCGAACACGCGACCTACGGATTCGAAGTCCGGCGCTCTATCCAGCTGAGCTACGGGGCCATTTTCCACTTGTGAAGCAAAACCCTTCCGCAGAACGGAAGGGTTTTGCTTGTTAACCGGCGGCGACCTACTCTCCCAGGCCGTTTCCAACCAAGTACCC
>CAZOJA010000151.1:0-6081 GCA_964579955.1 uncultured Veillonellaceae bacterium
TAGGTGCGGGCAAAAAACTCCACCGGGTCCTGGTATTCGATCTCAGCAGTCCCCCGCAGCACCTGCGACAGATCGGCGGCAAATTCGGCCTGCCGGTAACGTCCTTGGGCCACGTCCGGATGCGGCTCTATGACATGACGCCACGGGGTAAGTCCGGCGCGCGGCGCAGTGGTCAGCACCGATCCCCGGTCCTGGCTCGCTGCTTCGGCAGAAGTGGCTGACGAGGCCGCCGTGGTCGAAGCATCCGCCGTGCCATAACGCACCTGACGGGCCAACGAACGCAGCTCTTCCGTCGCCTCGGCGTCAATCTGCTCCATCAACCGGGCCATGGTATCCAGCGCCCGCCAAGCGTCGGCATCGTCAAAGTCGCCGCTGCCCTTGTGCGCCCACTTGTTGCGGGTGGTAGACAGTTCCTTCACCCAGTTGCGGTGTTCCCGGCTCAGCTTTAGCTTAAACACATTGTTCCAGTTGAGGTCGATCAGGAGGAGGCAGCGGGCGGCGTCCAGCTTGTCGACAAGTGTTGCGTAATCGCCGGAGGCAGGCAAGTCGCGCCGCTGGTCTTCATAAAGAATGTCCAGAACGCCGAACTTCCACCAGTTTTCTTTCATCACCTGCTGCAATTGCAAAGCAACGTAAGACGAAAGGAATTCCGTCAATACCTGAAAACCGCGGGTCACCCGTTGGTAATTGTCCATCTTAAGTAATCCCCCTCACAGATCATGAAGTTTTTCGTGGCACCTGCTAAAACAGTTCGAACTCCTGGCGGGGCTGTCTGGCCAGGTCACCAGCCTGTTGCTGCACGTCGGACCAAGAGGCGATCAATGCGTTATAGGCCAGCGCTTCTTCGGTAGCTTTCTTGCGGTCGGCAATCGCAAACAGCCGGTAGGTCAGCGATTTCACCGCGTAGATCTTTGCGCCGTCCATACGGACGGACAAGGCGGCAGCAACCGTTTCCCCGCCGCTAGACAAAGCCCGCACCAGTTGCTGCGTACACAGCCAGACTGGGGACGAGAAGGTCGGCAGCCATTTTTCTGGCAGTTCTTCGCGGGCGAGGAGCCGCACCTTTCCTTTTGCCGCAAGTAGCAGTCCTGTGTCTTCCAGGCGCTGCACCGCCGTATTCTTGGCTCGGGCTAGCACATCGGCCTCGCCGAAGACGGCTTCATTCATGCCGTATTGCTCGTACCAGGCGATGCAGAATCGTGTATCCGGGTCCATCTCGCCTTCTTCGTGCGTCAGCCAGGCGTCCAGTTCTTGATTGATGATCTGCAGCGCCGTTCGCACCGGCATCGCTTCGCCGCTTGCCTCCAGCACCGCCTTGTACCGGCTGAACACCGCCATGCCGGGGCCGATGGTAGCCTGGGCCAAATCGACCGGTGCGATGTTGCCTTGGCGCAGTTCTTTCAACGCCGGCGGTAGTTCCCGCCGCAATGTGGCAAGAAAGTCCTTGCGGGTGACAGTCTGTGCATCCATTGGACGGGGGCGACAAACCAGCACGATGGAAGAGGCAAGGGCATTAGTACCAATAGATAACATCCGACCACCTCGCTCGCTACGAACCGGCCAAGTTCCGGTAATAGCAAAACCTGCCTGCAACAAGCCGTTAAGCATCGTTTCCCAGCCGGTGGAGGCAACCGCAGCTTCCGGTGTTTCTTCATCCTCTTCGCTTTCCTCCGACTCGTCGGTTTCGGATTGCTTGAAGGCATAGTAGATGGTCACCGGGTAGTCCGGATGAGCCTTCCGATACATGGTGACAAAAGCCTGCCCCAAGCCTGTTTCAAAGAATTCTTGGGCTTTGGCTTTGCTTCCGTCAAATCGATATGGCGTGGCAACAAGTTCCGGCGCTTTCGGCACCAGCATGGTGCTGAAGATGTCCGGATAGATACTACCTATGGAGCGACGCAGCCAGACATAGAAGAAGTCGGATAGATCTGCATAGCCAATGTTGTCATAATAGGGAGGGTCAGATGAAATGACCGGAACCCTTTTCAAACTAATCCCTTTTATTGCATCCACTTGATTAACATCCCCTGGACAATTGGAAGATGGAACATGATCAATTGATTTTTCTATCCAAGCAATTGATGCATCCAACCAATTTCCACATGAAGTACTAAACGGATTTGCTTCTGCGAAATCCCAAACCATAGGTAATGCTTGGCGTGCAAAAGTGTTTCTTGTGGCTTGAACTGTTTGACGCCAACTTGCCAATGATGACCACGCATCAGCACTTCGATCCACCGCAAAACCCAAGTACGTCGCCACTGCGTCAGCATATGCCACCGCGCCAGCTCCACCGTTATTCAAGCCGGATGCATCATCCCGCAATCCCGCTGCCCTAGCATCTTGCAGCACCCTCTCGCGGGCTTCGTCGACCAGGTCGCTGAAGGTGGTCAGTGCGAGCAGCTGGCGAGGTGTAAAGAGGTCGCCGAAAGTAGTCATTCCATAGTTTGGCGTCTTAAAATCTCTCGGATTATGCGGCAATGCGGCATCAGGCTTCCACGCAGGGGTTGCCTGATCGGCAACTTTGATATGCATATCATCAGGCTTGACATAGAGCCGTCCCCTTTTCCCTTCGCCCACGATAGCCATCAACCGGCTACCTATACGTCCGGCCCTTCCTTCGCTTCGGACGTGGTCAAACGGCACGGCAGTGTCACAGCATACACACTTAGCCCCGCGTCGGTTCACGGTGCCCTCCGGCGGCTTACCATTGCCTGTCCTTACTTCGAACTTTACCGTCTTGGTTTCTTTGTCGACAATCGGTTCAACCCAAACTTCCTTGCCCTTTTTCTTGGACAGCCAATACTTGCTGGTCAATGGCATTTCACAGCCGCAGGCAGGATTCGGACATTTCACAGACCTACAATACAACCAGGCGATAACGGTCGCTTCACCGCCTCCCTGCTCCGCCGAGAGCTTTACCTTGGGGTAGTAGTGCCCAATCCGCTTTTCTGCCTCGTCCCGCATCCACTGACCATAGTAGCGGATGTCTTCCGCCAAACCGCTTGCGCCCTTCCAGCCGGCATCCCTGCCGAACTGCCGCCGCGCCGACGGATTGACCGGTGCTTGACCGCTAAACTTCGGCGGAATCTCGATTAGCGCCTTGGTGATCATCACTGCTACCGGATTCAAGTCGCTGCCGTGCGCTTCCAGTCCCAGCCGCTGCGCTTCCAGCGGGATAGAGCCGCCACCGCAGAAAGGGTCGTATACTGGAGGCGGATTGCCACCGGTCGATTTTAAGATTTCTTGGTGCACCTCGGCTAGAATCCGCTCATCGTTGGAGTTCTCCCACTTGACCAGTTGCTCAATCAACCGGAACAGACGCTGCCGCTCCGCTTCCTGTGTTTCCTCTGTCGGGAACTCGTCCGGTCTTGCCGACGGATCGTCAACCAGCGACGCAAACAACACCGCCCGGCAAGTAGCCAACGGTTTTCTCGACCACCACAGATGCAGAGTCGAAGGATGGCCGTGCCGAATCGACTTCTCCCGCGCCGATTCCTTGTTGATCGCTTCCAGCGGCAGCGCCACTTCGATGAGCTTTTTCTTAACCATGCGTTCCACCATACCTTCTGTTTATCATAGTTTTTCCTTGTCAGGCGCTTCGTCCTTCGGCTGCATCCGCCACAAAAGCGTCGGTTGCTTTAATATTCGCTCCTGCAGCGCTGTATCATCCGTCAGGAGTTCCGGACGGATTGCTGTTTTCGTTGCAATATCCCTCATAAACCGCTGCTCTGTTTCCGTAAACGGCAGCAACGCCTGCAACTTCGCCATGCATTCCCGGCGCAGTTGCCGCACCCGTTCCATCGGCGTCGCCGCTTCTTCCTGCCAGCCTTGGCGCAGCACCGGAATCAGCAGGTTGGCGACTTCCACCTCATCCGTTTCCGCCAGCACACCGGTTGTTTCCGTCAAATCTGCAGGACTTGCCGCTGCATACACGCTCAAGGCCGTCCGAAGCTTCACCAGGTCCAGCGGCATCCGGTGCAAAATCCACCAAGCGTCATACAGGTCTCGCGGTGCAGTGCGTGTAAGCAGCGCCACAATCTTGCCAGCCACCACTTCGTGCGAATCAACTACGGTTATGTTTCGCGCCTGAATCCGGGCAATCGTCGCCGCTTCTCTTTTTTGCGGCTTCCATAGCGGCACGCGAAGCAGATAATTAATATCGATCTCAATATTGCCTTCACCACCGCCGGCACGCAGATAGCGCAGCGACCATTTGCCGCCGGCAAAGGAATGCCGGGGCTGTCGCCGGGTGGTGTATCCTTCACGCGCCAGTAGCGCCTCCAGACCCTTCTCCAGTTGCACCCGCTCCGTCCGCATGGTTTCGGCATCCGCTGCGCCGATGTAGTTCAGGTCGATATCCACCGAAAGCCGCATCAGGTCAGCATAAAAAAGGTTGAGCGCCGTGCCGCCCTTGAGCGCCAAGCGATCAGCCAGCCACTCGTTGGCAAATACCACCGACAGGATATGCGACAGATGGGCCACTTTTTCCAGCATATCCAGGCGAAAACCGGTTGCGGACGCTTCTGTGCGCAACAGTTCCAGAGAAAGGTTCATGTCGGTTCCTCCCAGCGCTGTTCCGCCACTTTAAGCGGTACAATAAGGTTCCAGCGAGGCGCGAAGACATCGTCGTCCCGTCGCTGCCTATCCATCCGACGCGGCTGCTGCGGTCGCATCACCGTCAGTTCTTCCAGCACCCCGACCCCAAACGGCAGCGCAGCAAGGTGTTTTTCCAAAAAATATCCTGTCTTGGCCACCGTGGTCGCGTTGCCCAAAAGCTTCAGATAGTTGACGATCCTTTTTCCGTCATAGTATTCCACCGATCCCATCGAACGCCAGATTTCCTCCCAGCCGCCGGCCAGTTCCGGACGGTCCAGCGCGTCGACCAGCGTGCGCTCGAACGTGGTCACCCGCACGGTCACTCCGGAGCGTTCCTGTTCCTCGACCTCGCAGTGCGTTTCTTCCAAATCCATTAGCCGGACGGGAAACGTCCGTGCACGGTAGGACACACCGCGAAATGCAAATGAACGGACATCGGTACTCGTCTGGAAATCGAACCGCTGATGCAACGAATAAGCCCGGCCATGGAACTCCATCGCGGCGTGGTAGGCAACGACGCTATCCGCGGCGGCCTTGGCGCAGACCAAGAACGGGTCCGGATGCACAGTCGCCGGATCATCGCCTGGCGGCACACTGACATACAGACCGTGGCGCACCCGCACCGCGCGGCCTTTCTTTACATAGTAGTGAAGCTTGGTTTCTTTGGTCCGCACCGAATCAGACCCGGTAAGACTCTTTAACCAGTCCTCGCGGGTGAAGACGGGATGCTTCGACAAAAACACATCTGCGTCCATGGCGTCCTCCAATAAAACAACGGTCATTTTACGTATAAATTTTACGTGATTTGACCGACGTTTTCAACAACCCCTGCGGAAAGCAGCTCCGCAATGCGATAGACCACACAGGTCACGCCGAAATCCGGTTCTCTGCCGAATGGCTTGCGGATGTAGCGCAGGCTGGACGCCGCGTCGCCGGACACTTCGACTAGTGCCAGGATGTAGTCCTCCGGCTTGTTCAGCGCGGTAAGGATTTCGTTCTTGGTGATGATGACAGTATCGGCTCCATCTGCCCGCCCCTTGACCTCGATGAATCGTAGCCTGCCGCTACCGGGAATCCGCGATTCGATGTCATAACCGCATTTTTCGGCGCTGACGTCGACCGGCAGGAAGCCCAGACGACGCTCCTGTTCCATGACCGTTCGCATCGCAGCCAGCTCGCTGGTCCGGGTATCGGCGGCAAAGGTGGGGACGGTATTGTTAGCGTTTTCCTGCAGTTCATCGAGAAGTCCCATCGGCACGACCAATGCGCCGCCGAAGACAACCGGGGCAAGCGGAGCGAGTTTGCGTTCATCGGCCAGTTCATCCAGCCGGCGCTTGAGCCTTACGGTCAGCGTATCGGCCCGTTCACGGGCTTTGGCCGAGTTGAGCGCGGCATTGACCTTGCCTGCCGCTTCCTGCTCCGCCAGTTCCATCGCCCGGTGGTCCCAGTAGTTTATTTCCTTAGTCAGCCGGTCTTTGACCG
>CAZOJA010000152.1:0-6078 GCA_964579955.1 uncultured Veillonellaceae bacterium
GCCGCCAGTTCCTGCAATTTGATCTCGGTATAACCGAGGTTGGTTGCGATCAATACAGACAAACTGCACACATCGACCGAGTGGGCAAACGTATAGTCATCATGTGTCCGGATTTCCGTCAGGTGCACCAATGCGCGGCGGTTTCGAAGCACTTCCGATACGATCTGGCGGGATACTTTCTGAATCGCAACAAAAGATACATCTTCCCGTTTGTTGCGCAGGACTTCAAAAGCCCGCTTTACCGTTTGCAGCGATTGGTTGCGGGTTTCTTCGGAGACAACCAAAGGAACTTCCACATTGTCATAGAGCGGATTTCGCACATAGATGGCATAAACCCCCATCTCCTGCATCCGCCGGATGTAGGACTCGGTGATTTCTTTATCGGCGGCCAACAACATCCGTCCGTCGGCGCTGAATACATTCCTGGCGGTGATCATTCCCGCACTCAGTTGTGAGACCTGTACACGCTGCACGTAATGACACCAACCTTTTGCGTACTGATATAACAAGGAGGTTTTGCAATGCAACTCTATATCTGGCGCCACAACAGAAAATTCCACAGCTGGAGCATGTTGGGCGAACCCTGTGTTCACCAGTCCATGTATACCGATGCATTTGTCGCCATCGCCGCCGAGTCGGCGGAACAGGCGCTACAATTGTTGGCCGGTTCCGGCCAGGGATGGTTGCCGGAGGAATTGCAGCGGCTAACGCCAACCGTGATTCCCCTCAGCCAACCCTCAATTGCCTTTCAGGAGATCCGCTGCGAGTAGCCCCTTACCAGGCTGGCGGGTAAATGACCCGCGTCGATACTGCACGCACATCGTTGACCCCGGTCAACACCATCGCGGCTCGCAGTTCGGCCGCCAGCCGGTCCATCACCAACTTGACCCCTTCGGCTCCGCCGCCCACCGCACCGGCGATGACCGGGCGGCCAACCAGAACGAATTCAGCGCCCAGCGCCAACATTTTCAACACATCGGCGCCGCTGCGGACCCCGCCGTCCACCATCACTACCAACCGGCCTTTTACCGCCCGGGCGATAGCAGGCAACACTTCGGCAGTTCCTGGCGTATGATCGAGCGCCCGTCCGCCGTGATTGGAAACGACAATCGCATCGACACCGGCTTCAGCGCAGGCCAGCGCATCGTCAACCGTCATGATGCCTTTTACAATAAAGGGAATCTGGGTGTTGCGCTTGATATATTCCAGTTCGATAAAACTTTTCGGTCCGACCGGCTGTCCGGCCCGCGTCATATTGATCAGCGCCGCCGCATCAATGTCGATGCCGAAGGCAACCGCCCCCGCCTGTGCGGCTTCGTTGGCCAACAGCACGATACGCTCCGACTCGCGCGGTTTGATGATAGCGATGCCTTTCCCTTGCTCAGCCTTTATCGCGGCCAAGCCGCCCTGAAAAACCTCCGGGTTCGGCCCGTCGCCAGTCATCCCCATTACGCCGGACTGTACCGAGCCGCCAATGACAGCCGCCGAATATTCAGCCTCGCTCATGCTGCATTTCATGTTCATCGCCGTTCCACCAACCGCCGCGGCCAGAACCGGCATGCTCATTTCCTGCCCGAACAGGGCAGTCGACATGATCGGCGCATTCACCCGGTGCACGGTGCGCAGATTCAACTTGATGTCGGCCAGTGCGCTCACATTGTTGCGAAAACTCATCCCGGTCCCTACGCCGCCCATGCCGGGAACTTCACCGGCGCAGACAACTCCGTTGCATACGGGACAAAGCCTGCATGCTCCGTTAAACTTTTCCTTTGCTTTTGCCTTCAATTCCGACCATTCCACGAAAAGCACCTCCCCATACAATTACCTTTTACTGATGCCCAACCGATCGAGACTAGCACCGCTCGGCATCTCCCCGGACTGCGATCGGCTCACCCCTGCGATAACCGGCGAGAAATAGCATGAACACCAATAGCAGAATACCAGCCCCGCGAATCGTATGATCGATCGGGATGTCCACATATTCGGCCAGCGAGTAGGCGCCCGTGCCGAGCAGCATGAACGTGTTTTCGGCAAAATTCTGCACGGTGGTGGCTCTTCCCGTGCCGATGGTGCAATCGCCCAGATACTCGTTCAGGGTGTTGACCGGCACGATATAAATCCCGCTGAGAACCCCGACCAAGAAGATCAGGCCCACCGCCAACGGCAGGGTCTGGACAAAACTCAGCGCCATTACGACGGCGCTCATCAAAACACCGAAGAGAATCGCCCGACGATAGGTACGCAGACAAATCAGGCGAGGCGCCAGTAACGCCCCGATGCCGATGCCGATGCCGATCACCGCCATCAACAGGCTAACCGGTTTGTTGCCTGTGAGACCAAGCGCCAAAGGCACCCAGACGAACATGCCCAACCGCAGGATGTTGGAAACCGTCCAGAAGAACGCGGACCCCAGCACGGAGAAACGTCCGTCAATATGCGACAAAAAATAACGGATATCACCGATAAACTCGCCAATCGCCTGCCAGCCCGGCATTTTCCCCCGACTGGGATTCATCGGAATCAAAAAGGTAAACCCGATCGAACTGGCGTAAAGGAGGAGTCCAACCAGGCAGGCCAACGGAATCGAATAATCGGACAAAAACCCACCCACGACGGCGCCGCTGAGGATCGCCGCAATGGTCGTGCCTTCCATCCAGGAGTTCGCCTTCATCAGTTGTTCTTCGTCTTTCGTCAGAAAGGGCAGTATGCCGTATTTGGCCGGACTGTAAAGCACCGATCCCAGACCGAAGATCCCATAACTGAGCGCCGGATTCAACCCGAACAAAAACCCGGCAAGACACATGGCTTTGATGACGTTGCCGACAAACAGCACCCGCGCTTTGGGAACAAAGTCGGCAAAACCACCGACCCAGGGCGAAGCCAGGATATAGGCAGCCAAATACAATCCCTGCACCAAAGGCAAATAGTAATCCGGTAACGCATCACGCAGGATGATCGCTTGCGCGATAAACAGCAACGTATTGTCAACGAACGCGGAAAGGAATTGCCCGGCGAGCAGCGCCCCCAACGGGGAAAATAATCTTTTCAAACGACCGTTCCACACCCTTTCTGCATCCGTACGTCGGCACACGTCAAACTATCAGCAAAATCAAACTTTTCAGCCAGAAAAATGCTGCTTCCGTACGCGTAAATCATAGCAGACACTCATATTTCTGTCAAAAATGCCTTTCTGCAAATCATCGTCGAAATATGGTATAATTTTGGTATGAAAAATGCAAAAAAAGTTCTTGTTGCCATGAGTGGCGGCGTTGATAGTTCAGTTGCCGCTGCGCTATTGATTAGTCAGGGTTACGAAGTGATCGGCGCCACGATGAAGCTCTGGCAGGATGCCTCCGATGATGCCGCTGGCCCGGAGCGCAGCTGTTGCACATTGTCGGCGGTCGAAGATGCCCGCCGGGTGGCGCAAAAACTGGATATCCCCCACTATGTATTCAATTTCCAGGCGGCGTTTTCCCGTGATGTGATTGACTATTTCACAGCGGAATATCTGGCCGGCCGTACGCCGAACCCCTGCATCGCCTGCAACCGGCGCCTGAAATTCGGTGCCCTGATGCAAAGGGCGCGTGAACTGGGCGCCGATTTTGTCGCAACCGGACATTATGCGCAAATCTTGTATGATGCCTCGACTGGAATCTATCATTTGACAAAAGGCAAAGATGTAAAAAAAGATCAGTCTTACGTTCTATATCACCTTGACCAGCAAACCCTGGCACATTTCTTGTTGCCACTGGGCGGACTGACAAAAGTGGAAACCCGTCAGTTGGCGGCAGATTTCGGTTTTTCCGTGGCCAACAAACCAGAAAGCCAGGAGATTTGTTTTATCCCTGACAACGATTACCGGCGCTTCCTGCACGAGAAGGCGCCCGGTTTGATCAAACCGGGACACTACGTTTCCCGTGACGGAACCATTCTGGGCATTCACAAGGGCTTCGCCTGCTACACGATCGGTCAACGCAAGGGACTGGGAATCGCATTGGGACAACCGATGTTCGTCACGGCGATCGACCCGCACAGCAACCAGGTCACGCTCGGCTGCGAAGCCGATGTATTTTCCGAGCATTTGACGGCGCGTGAATTAAATTGGCTTTCCGGCCTCACCCCCACCGAACCGTTTCAGGCCTTGGCCAAGATCCGTTCCACGGCGGCCGAACAGCCGGCAACAGTCATCCCGCTGCCAGAGCAGCGCATGGAAGTCCATTTTGCGAAAAAACAGCGGGCGATCACGCCGGGACAATCAGTGGTCCTCTATGACGGCGACACGGTTCTGGGCGGCGGCATCATCGAATGACCGCAACCTGTATCATAATCAGGAGGGATTGACGTGCACAACGCAAATTCTTTTGTCCAAAACACCATCAGCCTAAGCAATGAGCTGCCCCCGCCACCGGTTTTCAATCCCGCGTTGCGCCGGGCGCCGGACCGTGGCTTCAAGCTGACGCCGGCGCAAACAAAGATTGCCCTGCGCAACGCATTGCGATATGTCCCCGAAACCTTGCACGAATCCCTGGCGCCGGAATTTTTGCAGGAACTGAAGACCCGCGGCAGGATTTACGCCTACCGGTATATGCCCAGCGAACCTCTTTACGGCAAGCCGATCGACGAGTATCGCGGCAATTGTATCGAAGGCAAGGCGTTCCAGGTGATGATCGACAACAATCTGAACCCGGAGGTCGCCTTATATCCCTATGAGCTGGTCACTTACGGCGAGACCGGCAGCGTCTGCCAGAACTGGCTGCAATACCGTATCATCAAGCAGTATCTGGAAGTCATGACCCAGGAGCAAACGCTGGTAATCGAGTCGGGACATCCGCTCGGACTGTTCCCTTCCCGGCCGGATGCGCCGCGGGTCATCATCACCAATGCGCTGATGGTTGGCATGTTTGACAACCAGAACGACTGGGAAATCGCCGAACAGCTGGGAGTCGCAAATTACGGCCAGATGACCGCCGGCGGCTGGATGTACATCGGGCCGCAGGGAATCGTCCATGGCACCTTCAACACGATCCTGAACGCCGGTCGCATGAAACTGGGCCTGGCGCCAGATGAAGACCTCAGCGGACACCTGTTCATCACCTCCGGCCTGGGCGGCATGAGCGGCGCCCAGGGCAAAGCGATCGAAATCGCCGGCGGAGTAGGCATCATTGCCGAAGTCGATCTTTCCCGCATCCAGACCCGCCTGTCGCAAGGCTGGATCAGCCGGATGTCCGACCAACTGCCGGAAGTGTTCGAAATTGCCGACACTGCACTGAAAAACAAACAGCCGATGGCGATCGCCTATCACGGAAATATCGTCGATCTGCTGGAATACGTGGTGCAACAGGATATTCCTGTCGCACTGCTGTCAGACCAGACTTCCTGCCATGTCCCTTACGACGGCGGTTACTGTCCGCAAGGCATGACGTTCGAGCAACGCACCCGCATGCTGGCCGAAGACAGGCCGGCTTTCCATGCCGCTGTCGATGCAAGCCTGAAACGGCATTTCGAACTGATTAAGACACTCACGCAGCGGGGAACCTATTTCTTTGATTATGGCAATGCTTTCCTCAAAGCGGTGTTCGACGCCGGAGTACGAGAAGTGTCGTTGAACGGCGTTGATGAAAAGGACGGCTTCATTTTCCCTTCCTATGTGGAGGACATCATGGGCCCCGAATTGTTCGACTATGGATATGGTCCGTTTCGCTGGGTCTGCCTCAGCGGCAAACCAGCAGACCTCGACAAGACCGATCGGGCGGCGATGGCTTGCATCAACCCCGAACGACGCGGTCAGGACCGCGATAATTACGTCTGGATTCGCGACGCGGCAAAAAACAGGCTGGTGGTCGGCACACAAGCGAGAATTCTTTACCAGGACGCCGAAGGCCGGGTTCGCATTGCGCTCAAGTTCAATGAAATGGTCCGCAACGGCGAGGTGGGTCCAATCATGCTGGGCCGCGACCATCACGACGTCAGCGGCACCGATTCCCCGTTCCGCGAAACGGCCAACATCAAGGACGGCAGCAATGTCATGGCCGATATGGCCACCCAGTGTTTTGCCGGCAATGCGGCCCGCGGCATGAG
>CAZOJA010000153.1:0-5977 GCA_964579955.1 uncultured Veillonellaceae bacterium
GCATGAAAGGTTGAACAAAACAATATGATTGCAATCAAAGACCGGGTGCGGTTTGTCGAAACCGACCTGATGGGTGTCGTTCACCATTCCAATTATCTGCGCTGGTTCGAGATGGCGCGGGTGGAGTATCTGCGGCGTGCCAATGTGATGCTGCCTGAGCTGATTGCCGAGGGTATTCTGTTTCCGATTACCGACATCCAGTGCAAATATGTTCAGTCGGCCCGTTTTGACGAGATTGTCCGTGTGGAAGCGGAACTCGTCGATTTTTCCCGGGTGAAGCTGTGTTTTTCCTACAGGGTGTTGCGGGATACGGATGATATCCTGTTGGCGGAAGGCGCGACAAAGAATGTATTTACCGGTGCTAACGGAAAGATTGCGCGTTTGCCGCAACTTTACTTTGATAGAATTGAGGCTTTGCGGCAGGTGAAAGATGGGGGAGTGTCATAGTGTTGGTTTACGCAGGGTATTTTTTGGCTTTTCTGGGGCTCGTGTTCCTGGCTCTGGCTTTGTACATCTGGCGGCAGGGAGATGCAGATTTTATCTTTGACACGGCCAAACGCTCGCGATTGGTGTTGGAAAAAGAAACGAAAAATGAAATGGTGTTTTCCTTTTCCGTGCCATTTCGCAATCGTGGTTCGCAGCAAGGAACGCTGATGGATGTTTTTGTCCGCCCCTGGATGCCGCGAGAGCAGTTTTCGGCGGCGGAGCTGACAACCAAGGTGACGGTGGCCTCGTGTCCGCGCAGTGATGGTTACTGGGAAGCAACCCTGTTTCCCAATGAAAAACTGGAGAATGACGTTGCGGTGATCAAACTGCGGTTTTATAGCGAAGACGGCAATATCCGCCAGGCGATGGCACATATTGTTGACCTGCCCCTGAATATCGTCTATCAAGTGGTGGCCCGCGCTGAATGGTATTTGACCAAAACGATGCTGGAACTGCCGATGGAAGAGTTCCACGCCGCGATGCAAAGTGCCAGAGGACAAGAGTAGGAGGCATGGCAGTGGAAGAGGCAAGAATTGAACTGGTTCCGGTAAAGACCCATATTGTTACCAAGCGGGATAATATCGTCGATGTGATAGAGAAATACGCCGGTCCGAACATGGGCCCGGATGACGTGGTTTCGGTAGCGGAAAGCGTGGTTGCGATCACTCAGGGCCGTTATCGGCGGCCGGAAGAGATGAGTCCCGGCATTCTGGCACATGTGCTGGCTCGGTTTGTTCATCGGGATTCCAGCTGTTCCAGCGCCTGCGGCATGCAGGCTACGATTGATGAGGGGGGCGCCCTACGGGTTTTGTTCGCGTTCGTCGTCGGCGGAATTGCCAAAGTGTTTGGCAAATCGGGCGTATTTTACCAGTTGGCCGGCGAACAGGCGGCGTTGATCGATGATGTGACTGGTACGATGCCGCCATTTGACAAGATGCTGGTATTCGGACCGAAAGAACCGGTGAAGGTCGCTGAGGCGATCAAGGCAAGGCTGGGCTGTTACGGTGCGGCGGTGGCCGACGTCAACGATCTGAAACGGGCGGCGGTGCTGGGGGTGACCGATGGACTCCAGCCGGCGGAACTGGCGCGAATCCTGATTCACAATCCGTTCGGCAATGCCAGCCAACAGACGCCGATCGTAATTATTAAGAACTATGCGGCCGTTGCCGCCAAGAGGGGCTAACCCCTCTTTTTTTTTGCCCTGCCCCATAGTATGATGGAACCAGACTGGTGACGAGGAGTGTTACTTTTGGCGCGAATTGGCATGACGACCACAGTGCCGGTGGAAATCATTTTGGCTGGCGGCCATGTGCCGGTGGACTTGAACAACATATTCATTACCGGTAAGGACCCGGTGCGACGGGTGGAAGCAGCGGAGGACGCCGGCTATCCCCGCAATATCTGCGGCTGGATCAAGGGCTTGTACTCGACTGTTGTCGATACCGACTGCGTTGATGCGGTGGTGGCGGTGACCCAGGGCGATTGCAGCAATACCCATGCGCTTATGGAGACTTGGCAGTTGGCCGGGGTCGAGATCATACCTTTTGCCTATCCATTTGACCGCGATGTAGATATGCTGCGGTTGCAGATGCAAAAGATGGCTAGTGCGCTGGATGCGAGCTGGGACAGGGTGCTGGAAGTGAAGGCGGAGTTGGACCGAATCCGACGCAAAGTGGCCGAGGTCGACCGATTGACCTGGGCTGAAAACCGTGTCGGCGGAGCCGACAACCATCTGTGGCAAATCTGTTGCAGTGACTTTAACAGTGATGTGGCAAATTTTGAGCACGCACTGGATGCGTTTCTGGTGAAGGCTGCAACAGCGCCGCCGCATAAGCAAAAATTGCGTTTGGGTTATATCGGGGTGCCGCCGATTTTCCCCGACTTATACGATCATGTCGAGTCGATGGGCGCACGCGTCGTATTTAATGAAGTGCAGCGTCAGTTTGCAATGCCGTATGACGAAGCGGACATTATCGAGCAATATCGACGTTACACTTATCCGCACGGGATTTTCTACCGGATCGACGATATAATGGCAGAAATGGAACGTCGCCAGCTAGATGGCGTGATTCATTATGTTCAGAGTTTCTGTTACCGGCAGATCGAAGATATGATCGTACGCAAAAAACTGCAGCTGCCTATTTTGACAATTGAAGGAGACAAGCCCGGCTGTCTTGACGCCCGGACCCGTCTGCGGCTCGACGGGTTTATAGAAATGTTGAAGTGAGGGATGACGGTGTTTTGCGGAATGGATCTCGGCAGTCGGGCCGTCAAGATCGTCGCTTTTGACGGAACGGCAATTGTTGAGCAAAAAGTCGTAGAGACGGCTCATTTTTATAAACAATGCGGCGTGCATACCGCCGATGGATTTGACGTTCATTTTGAAAAGTTGATTTCCCGGTCCCCGACGTTGCTGACGGTTACCGGCTATGGCCGCAATTCGCTGAATATTGTTGGCGCGGAAGTGATTTCCGAATTGAAGGCTCACACGATCGGCGCGATATGGCAGACTGGCCTGACTGATTTCACGTTGCTCGACCTGGGTGGTCAGGATAGTAAGGTGATTCGGGTGCGCGGTGGGCGGATGGACGATTTTCAACTGAACGACAAATGTGCGGCCAGCACCGGGCGTTATCTGGAGAATATGGCGACAGTGCTGGGAATCTCGCTCGATGAAATGAGCCAATACTATCTGAATCCGATCGAATTGTCGGCAACCTGCGCGATTTTTGGCGAATCGGAACTGATCGGCCGGATCGTCGAGGGAGTCCCGGTGGCGGAGTTGGCCGCTGGGGTCAACTATTCGATTTTTCGCCGCATCAAACCGATGCTACTGGCTTTGGCCAGCAAGACAGTCGTGTTCACCGGCGGCGTGGCGCTCGGTCCGGCGGTGGCCCACTGGGTGCGCGAGGAAACCGGCAGCGAAGTCGTGGTTCCGTCGCAACCGCAGATCAATGGCGCAATCGGCTGTGCAATCCAGGCGATGAAAGGAAGTAAATAGCATGTTGGTCGGAATCGATGTCGGCGGCACGTATACCGATGCGGTGCTGATCGATCAAGGCAGGGCGATCCGCCAGGTCAAGGTCGCATCGTTGCACAACCAGGTGCTGAAAAGCATTTTGAATGCTCTGGATGAGATTTTGCATGGAATTTCGCCGCAGCAAATCGAACGGGTTGCGTTCTCAACCACTCTGGTGACCAATGCCATTGTTCAGGGGACAATGGAGCGGGCGGGACTGTTCATCATGCCGGGGCCGGGAGCTGACTGGCAGGGCCGGCTGGCAGGAGAGCCTATGGTTTTGTCCGGTGTTGTCGATCATCGTGGCCGTGTACGCCAGGATACTTCGGAACAGGAAGTCCGACAGGCCTCCCGGCGGATGGAGCAAACCAAGGTGTTTGCAGTCAGCGGCAAGTTTGCCGTGCGCAATCCGGCCCAGGAGAAAAGAGTTGCCGACTGGATCGCCGAGGAAAGAGAGCCGCTTTACATTGCCTGCGGGTCAGAGGTTGCCGGGAATCTGAACTTTATTCGCAGGACCAATTCGGCCTATTACAACGCTGCGGTTTGGCCACGCTTCCAAGAGTTTGCCGATGCGGCGGCCTCTGCATTGCACGCGCGCGGCATTCAGGCGCCGTTGCTGATTTTAAAAGCAGATGGCGGAACTTTGCCACTGGCCAAGGCTAGAGAACTGCCGGTGGAGTCGATCTTTACCGGTCCGGCCGCCAGTGCGCTGGGAGTGATGGCATTGTGTCCGCCAGGTGTGCCGGCGGTATCGCTGGATATTGGCGGGACCACGACCGATATCGCTCTCTGGCGAGGCGGCGCACCATTGATGGATGCAAAAGGGGCGGCGGTTGGAAAGTATCTCACGGCGGTCCGCACCTTCCGGCTTCGGTCGATCGGGCTGGGCGGCGATAGCTGGTTGCGTCGGGAAGACGGTGAACTGCGTATAGGACCGGAGCGCCAGGGACCGGCGATGGCGCTCGGCGGGCCGGAGCCGACACTGACCGATGCTCTGATCGTTGCTGGTCGGATTGATTTTGGCGACCGTTCTCTGGCGGAAGCGGCGATGCAAAGACTTATATTTCCCGGGAAATCTTTGCATGAAACGGCACGGATCATCGTCGACCAGGCGACGGAAAGCGTGGCGGCGGCGGTGCGTGAGATGTTGGCGGTTGAAGCGGCAAAGCCCGTATATAAAGTGGAAGACATTGTCCGGCCGGACATATTGCAACCGGAACTATTGATCGGTGTAGGCGGCGGTGCGGCGGGACTGGTTCCGCTGATTGCCGGAAAACTGAAAATTGCCTGGCAAGTGCCGGCATTGGCGATGGTCGCCAATGCCCTTGGCGCGGCGCTCGCGAGACCGACGCTGCATATCACATTGCGGGCCGATACTGCGGTAGGTGAATATACAGTACCTGAGCTTGGCCTGCGTCGTCCATTGAGTGAGCGGCGACTATCGCTGCAACAGGCTGCTGAACTGGCTGCCTCGCATTTGCGGCAAACGGCCGATGCGGCCGGAATCGGGGCTGAAGCGATGGAGATGACGTTTGCCGAGGAGTTCAATCTTGTGCGCGGCTTCAGCACCGTCGGCAAGATCATGCAAGTGGGAGTGCAGATCAAGCCAGGCATTGTTGCCGGACTGGCCGGAATGGCCGGGACAGGAGGCGCATTTCATGAAAACTGACAGCAACAAACCACTTGGGTTAGTTTTTTTCCCGGCATTTGACTGGGCGATTTCACCGACGCATCCTGAACGGGAGGAACGTCTCCTGTTTACTCGTGACCAGGTTCTGGAAGAAGGGTTGCTTGATTTACCGCAGATTCGGGAATATAAACCGCAACTGGCGTCAATGACCGATTTGGAGCGGGTTCATATCGGGGTGCCGGATCTCTCATCCCTGATCACCGATGCCCATCGGGTGTCGGCCGGCGGCGCGATCACAGCGGCAGAAGCTGTGCTGCGCGGTGAAACGGCCCGGTCGTTTGCCTTGGTACGCCCACCCGGTCATCATGCGATGCGGGTGGTACATGGAACACGCGGTTTTTGCACCGTCAACATCGAAGCGGTGATGGTCGAGTCGCTAAGACGAAGATATGGATTGCGTCGGGTGGCGATCGTAGATACCGACGTACACCATGGCGACGGAACCCAGGATATTTATTACCACGACCCGGACACCTTGTTCATTTCATTTCATCAGGACGGCCGCACACTGTATCCGGGCAGCGGTTTTCCCAATGAAGCCGGTAGCCCGGCGGCGCTGATGTCAACGGTCAACATTCCCTTGCCACCCGGCACGACCGACCAGGGACTGCACAGAGTGCTTGATGAACTGGTGCTGCCGATGTTGGCGGATTTTCAGCCTGACTTGATAGTCAATTCGGCCGGTCAGGACAACCATTACAGCGACCCGCTTGCCAACATGGCTGTCACTGCTCAAGGATATGCACGATAAGATCCCATCGTTCCCGTTCGAGGACGTGCAC